>DYWT01000179.1 GCA_020742515.1 Sporosarcina psychrophila | reverse complement strand
CAACGCTATTCTTGCGCAACTTAAAGATCTCTTTTTCATTTCTAACTGTTTTATGAGAAGTGAATTCCAGTTCTTCTTTAATAGTTGCAACGGATCCAGTTAACGCTGTCAAGACGCCACGCATATGATGAACGTCCATAGATAGATTCTCAAGTTTTGCATCAATTTCTTCTTGACGATCACGGATAACTTTAACAATTTGCGTATTTTCATTAAGCTGTGTTTTCACACTAGTCATTTCTGATTTCATTTCTGTCTTAATGTCTGTTATTTCTATCTTGATTTCTTTCATTTCAGCTAAAATTTGTTCTAAAATTTTTTCATTCATAATTGTTTCCTCCCACTCGTTTTTAATTACGATTCACGATTTTTTTTCTGGACGAGGAAGTTTTTATCTGTAGTAACTCATTGACTCTTATATTCATCTCTAAATTATAACATACGTTCGTATAACTAGCAAAAATTATTTCATATTTGAATTGGATAAATAGATTTCCAAGTTTACTCTTAACTCCCTATTTTAAAACCGAAAAAGCTGACTGCACGCGGCAACCAGCTTTTCACTCTCTTTTATTTACTTGCGAAGGTTGCTGGCATGACAACAGCAACGACTTCCCCCGTTGCAACCACAGTGTCATCCGCAAATACTTCGACAGCCACTTTAAATTTTTTCGGATGGATTTCTTCCACTTTTCCAACTGCTTTTAACAAAGTTCCTTGCTTAGTCGGTTTCAAATAATTCACGTTTAATGACGCTGTAACGAATCGCGGCGGTTCTTCTCCGCTTCCCGGCTCATGCCCATTTTTCCGGTGCAGTGCAAGTGCAGCCGAGCCTGTCCCATGACAATCAACGAGCGAAGCGATCAACCCGCCATAAACAAACCCTGGAATCGCGATATGCTTTGACGACGGTTCATAGTATGTCACCGTCTCTTCCCCTTGCCACCCCGTACGGAAATGGTAACCGTCTTCATTTAAGCGGCCACAACCGAAACACCAAGCGAAATCATTCGGATAGTCGTCTTGAATTGCGTTTACTAATTCTTTCTCCATTCCACTCTTCCCCCATTTCAAAGTTCCACATAATCATTGTAACATTCCGACAATCCATTAATCTTCTAAAATATCTTTTAGAAACTTTTCTCGATGATCCAGGAAATATTTCGTAATCTGATAGTGCTCGGTCATTTCATATTGTGTTTCTTTTATTTCTCCTTCATCAAAACTCAAGATTGTCGCATTAGGATAGCCTAAAATAATTGGTGAATGTGTTGCGATAATGAACTGACAATCTTCGTCCCGAACTAGGTCATGCATAATCCGCAAAAATGTCAATTGCCTTTGTGGTGATAGTGCGGCTTCAGGCTCGTCAAGTAGATAAATCGCCTTTCCTGTAAACCGATTCAAGAACAATGACAGAAAAGATTCGCCATGTGATTGTTCGTGTAACGATTTGCCGCCATAGCTTTTAAGTACGCTTGGCCCTAATTCATCAATATGCGAAGCAAAATGATAGAATGATTCGGCTCGTAAAAAGAATCCAGTCGTCACTTTCGGCATCCAAGACAATCGAAGATGTTCACTTAATGCACTTTCGGCTGCATCCACGTTATATGTATTATTCCTGCCACCTCCAGCAGAATTGAAACCGCATAAATCTGCAATTCCCTCCAATAATGTCGACTTTCCCGAACCATTTTCTCCAACAAAAAACGTAACTCTTTCCGTTAAATCTACTTCCGTCATTGATTGAATTGAAGGAATAGAAAAAGGATAATCCATTTTTGACGTAGTCTTATTATGAAGAAGTGTTATTTTTTTTAAAAACAATTGACGATACCCCCTCTCTCCAAATTTCCTCATAGGATTTTGCATAGATTACTAAAGGACAAGCCTGATTTCCTACATCTTCATCCGCGTATACTAAAGAAATGAATTACAGGAGGAATAGAACATGAAAATAAGAGCAATATTATTGATTGCTATTATGATTATGGGCACATATGCAATGATCCAACTTTCCCTGGGCTATGACAAGAAAGAGCTTACAAAGGTTCTTGGAGTCACGGAATCTCCGTTTAGTTTACTGACCTTTTCGGAACCGTCCCTTTCAGGTGCCGACCCCAAAATTTGGAAGGTTGATGATGAATCTGAAATTGAAAGCTTACTTGAATTCCTTCAAGATTATCATGTTAGAAAATTAAAGCCAAAGAAAATCAATAAGATTGATGACATCAATCAGTTCATTATTAATTTAACAGATAAAAATGGAGACAACTTTAGCATTATTGTGAATGAAAATCTAATCATCCAAAATTCTTCCCTATATTATGAAGTCGTCGATGGTCCATTAGACATGGATTGGATTGTTCAATTTTTCATCAGCAATAAAATTTAAACAATCTAACACGAGGACAAGAAAGTTTTTCTATTCTTGTCCTTTTTAATTCATTTATTTAATTGGATTAACAATAAATAGCCAACATTAAATAAAATACAAGAAAAATTAAATACTTTTTGCTCGGTCGTCCATTGTATTTGTCTTCTTTTTTGTTATATTCAGCATCCTTTTCAGACACCGCTCCCTCAACGTCCTGCGATAACAAACACAATACCACTGATAATTAGTTCTTTCATTTATCCCATGCACCACTTTCGTAAAATCAACTAAAAATATTGTACAAATGAATACCCATATTAGCTGAGCAAAGGCGCCTTACAAGGAAAAGCGAATTCAATGGTATTCTTTATTTCAAGATATATAGTCTATCATTCATTAATAAATCACTGTTCCTAGTTTTATATCCCTTAGAATTTCCCCATTTCGTATATACTTAATGAAAGTGTACTTAAAAGGAGTTGATTACATGGAATTTAAAAGTATTGATGCGCAAGTCATTCAAAAATATCAACAAGATGAACGATTGATGATTCGGTTGTTTGTACAATGGTGTGCGAATAATGAAGTGAATCCACATGACTTATACAGACGCGCATACCCCGAACAACAAGAAAATGAGACTATGAAGAAAATAATAGAGGAAGCTAAATACGAAGAAGAAATAGAGATTGATAATGAAACGATGCTTGATGTCCTGCAACTTTTCGGCAATGATAACCTTGCCTTTATCCTAACAGATGAAATTGAACGTCTTTCAAAAAATCAAAAATAACGCAACCTATCTGAAAGTTACCAAAAAAGGGATTTGTTTTTTTACTTTTACTCTATTGTACTATATACTATTATTTAGTTCGACATCCGTAATAAAAGGGAGAGATTATATTGGTTAAAAGTATGCCGCTGCGTTCAGAAGTAAAGACAGAAGAAACATGGAATCTGCAAGACCTTTTCAAAACGGAAGAGGAATATGATGCTGCGATAATTGAATTGGTAAAAGAAGTCGATGCATTTTCCGAAAAATTCAATGGCAACATTAAAGATGCTAAATCCGTAATCGAGGCATTGAAAGGCTTTGCGGCTGTTTATGAAAAAGTGGTTCCTGTTGGCACGTATACGAGTTTGTCATCAAGTACAGACCAAACGGATGACGAAGCACAAATGCGTTCAAGCAAGTTTGGTTCCACTGCCGCGAAAATAAACAGCAAACTATCATTCGTCAACAGTGAGCTTTCTGAGTTACCCGTAGATGTTTTGGAAGATGCAATGAAACAATCAGGTGATTTTAAAAATTACTTGGAGAAATTGATACGCAAAAAAGAGTACCAATTACACCCTGAAGTTGAAAAAACATTAGCTGCTTTCTCCTCCACATTCGATGGCCCATACGGCTTGTATAACACGACTAAAATGGTTGATATGTCATTCGATGATTTTGAAGTAGATGGGGAAAAGTATCCGCTTAGCTACGTGTCATTTGAAGGTGATTGGGAGGGCGAAACGGATACCGCCAAACGTCGTGCAGCATTTGATGCATTTTCCGCTAAGCTAAAAGACTACCAATATACAACAGCAAAAACATATGACATGCATTTGCAAACTGAAAAAACCACAGCTGATCTACGCGGTTATAATACAATTTTCGACTACCTATTATTCAATCAGGAAGTTGATAAAACCATGTATGACCGTCAAATTGATTTAATCACGAAAGAACTAGCGCCCCATATGCGGAAGTACGCAAAACTTCTTCAAAAAGTACATGGACTCGATAAAATGACGTTTGCTGATTTAAAGATTTCGCTCGATTCGACATATGAACCCAAAATTACTATAGAAGAATCGAAAAAGTACATTGATGATGCACTCGCTATAATGGGTGATGATTACATGGATATGGTGGATCGTTCATACAAAGAACGTTGGATTGATTTTGCTCAGAATAAAGGAAAATCAACAGGAGCATTCTGTTCCAGCCCTTATGGCAACCATCCCTATATCCTTATTTCATGGACAGGCAGTATGAATGACGTATTCGTCTTAGCTCATGAATTAGGGCATGCGGGTCATTTCTACAATGCGAACCGTGAGCAAAACGTATTCAATGCACGCCCATCACTATATTTCATCGAAGCACCTTCGACAATGAATGAAATGCTCGTGGCTAACCACCTATTAGAAAACTCAAATGATCCGAAATTCAAGCGTTGGGTTATTTCATCAATCGTTGCACGCACATACTACCATAACTTTGTAACGCACTTACTAGAAGCTACCTACCAACGAAAAGTCTATGAACGCATTGACGCAGGCGGAAGTGTCAACGCCGGTGTATTGAACAACTTGAAACGCGGCGTGCTTGAAGAGTTCTGGGGAGATGATGTGGAGATTAATGAAGGCGCGGAACTTACATGGATGCGTCAGCCACACTACTACATGGGCTTGTATCCATACACATACAGTGCTGGACTCACTATCTCCACACAGGTATCTAAACGTGTCCTTGAAGAAGGTCAGCCTGCTGTCGATGAATGGCTCGAAGTATTGAAAGCTGGCGGCACAAAATCCCCTGCTGAACTGTCAAAAATGGCAGGTGTCGATATTACAACAGAAAAACCATTGCGTGACACAATTGCTTATATCGGTGATTTGATTGATCAGCTAGTTGTGTTGACGGAAGAAATTGAGGCAAACGAAACGGCTAACGTTTCACAATAA
>DYWT01000178.1 GCA_020742515.1 Sporosarcina psychrophila | reverse complement strand
GGAACTTACAATAGAACAGTAAACGGAATCGTAACAGTCGATAAATCCAGCGAAAAACCAGTGGAACTGTCCAATATACTTATATTCGAAACGGCACACCGTACAATTGATAATGTTGGCAGACAGTCGGTCGATATTGAGTCGGACGGCAAAGGAAAGCTATTCCATGCAGGTGTTGAAAAGGATATCGAGTGGGAAAATATTGACGGAATTCTAACCCCGATGGAAAATGGTGTTCCGGCAAAACTAGTCCCGGGTAAAACATGGATTCATATCGTTTCCACTAATCCTGGAATGGAAACGTCTGTCACATATACCCCTTAGGGAATTCATGCAGAGAGAGGGAGACATATGCAAATCGACAAAATCCGCGGTCATCAGATGGACCAGCTATTTAAAGCGATGCTCGAATTAAAAGACCTCGATGAATGTTATGAATTTTTTGATGATCTTGGCACGATAAGTGAATTGCAATCACTCGCGCAACGTCTCGAAGTGGCACAGATGCTTATGACAAAAATGACATACGATAAGATACAAAGCGAGACAGGGGCTAGTACTGCAACAATTTCGAGAGTCCGGCGTTGCGTTGATTATGGATCGGGCGGATACGGGAAGGTGCTCGGACGTCTGTACGCCTCCGAGAACGAAGAGGAAGCCGAAAAATAAATAAGTTATTATCTATTATATGTTGAAATAGAGAATCCATTGAATCCACTACGGCGCTAAGAGATGCCTCCTGTCATAAGCCAAGCAACTTCGCTGCTAGTCTTTTATCGCGTTCGGGCTCACCCTTTTGAGTCGTCAACGCTATATATTTTTGTTCAACATGTATAGACTCCAGGCGCAAGACGCTTTCAGGTAAAACCGGACAGAGAAAGAATCTGTCCGGTTTTTTTGGTATACTAAAGAAACGTACATTATAAGATTGGGTGGGTTGACATGGATTTCACTACATGGCGTCATGCCTTTAAATTAGATCCTGAGAAAACGGTGACAAACGAACAATTGGAGCTACTTGCAGAGTCGGGAACAGATGGAATTATAGTTGGAGGAACGGACGGTGTCACACTCGATAACGTGCTCGATTTGCTTGTCCGCATCAGAAGGTATTCCGTACCGGTTGCACTTGAGATTTCAACTGTGGACTCAGTGACACCGGGTTTCGATTATTATTTCATCCCAACAGTGCTTAACTCAACAAAAGTTGAATGGATTAACGGTCTCCATCATTCCGCACTTCGTGAATATGGACATATGATGGACTGGGATGAAATTCTTACAGAAGGATATTGCATTATGAATCCCGACTGCAAAGCAGCGAAATTAACGGGAGTGACAGAAGTTCCGGACGAAGAGGATGTCATCGCTTATGCCCGCATGGCCGAACATCTTTTCAAATTGCCGGTTTTTTATATGGAATACAGCGGTATGTATGGAGATACTAAAATAGTAGAAGCAGCATCGCGCGTACTTGAAAAAACGCGTCTATTTTACGGCGGTGGCATCAAGAATGTTAACGATGCTAAAAAGATGGCCGAAGTCGCGGATACGATTATCGTGGGTAATGTCATCTATGAAAATTTCACAGCAGCATTAGCAACCGTCGACGCAGTGAAATCGGTTTCCAGTTAAGACAAATCAGTGTATAATAAAGAACAAATGTTCCGGAAGGGCGATAATAAATGAATAAAATAGCAGAAGACTTACTTACAGGGATGAACCCAGAACAAGCTCGCGCAGTGAAGAAGACAGAAGGGGCACTTCTTATAATGGCAGGTGCAGGCTCCGGGAAAACACGTGTCCTGACACACCGGATTGCCTATCTAGTCGTCGAGAAAAATATTTATCCCTCCAATATCCTGGCGATTACATTCACAAACAAAGCGGCCCGTGAAATGCGTGAACGTATCGATGGATTGCTTGGTGCTGGTACAGGTGAACGTATGTGGGTTTCTACATTCCACTCAATGTGTGTCCGGATTTTACGGCGAAATATTGACCGAATCGGTATATCAACATCGTTTTCAATTCTCGATTCAGCCGACCAATTATCGGTTATTAAAAGCGTGTTAAAAACGTTGAACCTGGATGCGAAGCAATATGAACCACGCACAATGCTAAATGCGATCAGCTCAGCGAAAAACGAATGTATTGATGCGGAAATGTATCGCGCACAAATTAACGCCCACAATCCATATGAAAAAACGATTGCAGACGTCTACGATGGCTATGCAAAGCGGTTGCGCCAAAACCAGTCGCTCGATTTTGACGATCTCATCATGATGACGCTCGTCTTGTTTGAACGCGTACCGGATGTCCTAGAATTTTATCAAAACAAATTCCAATATATTCATGTCGATGAATACCAAGATACGAACAACGCACAGTATAGACTTGTTAATATGCTGGCGGAAAAGTTTAAGAATTTATGTGTAGTGGGAGATTCCGACCAGTCTATTTACAGATGGCGCGGTGCGGACATCGGCAATATTCTATCCTTTGAAAAAGACTATAAAAATGCTGAAATGATTATGCTTGAGCAAAACTATCGCTCGACGCAACGAATCCTGCAAGCAGCAAACGACGTCATAACTAATAACAAAAGTCGCTATGATAAAAAGCTGAGAACAGATAATGACGAAGGTGAATCGATTTATGTATACAAAGCGAGCGACGAAAAAGATGAATCGCAGTTTGTTGTTGGTAAAGTCATTGAATTGCAAGAGCAAGAGAAATTAAAGCTTGATCAGTTTGCAGTTTTGTATCGTACAAACGCTCAGTCACGTGTTATCGAGGAATACCTTGTGAAATCGAATCTTGATTATACAATTGTCGGAGGCACGAAGTTCTATGAGCGAAAAGAGATTAAGGACTTGCTTGCTTACTTGAAGCTTATCTCCAATAACGATGACGATTTAGCACTTGCCCGGATTATTAATGAACCGAAACGAAGTATCGGAGCTACTTCATTTGATAAAATGGCACGCTTTGCAATTGAGCATGACCGTTCCATATTTGACGCGTTACAAGAAGTGGACTTTATGGGAATCACATCAAGGGCAGCAAATGAAGTCGCCAAGTTCCGTGATCTCATTACAGGATTCACGCGAATGCAGGAATACCTTTCAGTAACTGAACTTGTTGAGCAAGTACTTGATAAATCAGGTTACCGAGAAATGCTTCATCGTGAAAAAACGATTGAATCTGAAAGTCGTCTGGAAAATATCGAAGAGTTCCTATCTGTAACAGAAGCTTTTGAAAAACGGGCAGAAGAAGATACTGGAGACAAATCATTAGTTGCTTTCCTGACCGATCTTGCGCTCATCGCAGATATCGATTCGCTTGATAAAGAAGAGAATAAATCTTCGGAGAAAATTGTCTTGATGACGATGCACGCAGCAAAAGGCCTTGAATTTCCTGTTGTCTTCATTATTGGCATGGAAGAAAACGTCTTTCCTCACTCCCGTTCAATGGGCGATGATGAGGAGATGGAGGAAGAGCGGCGTCTTGCATACGTGGGGATCACGCGTGCCGAGCAAAAACTCTATCTGACTTCCGCATCATACCGAACTCTTTATGGACGTGCGAGCTATAATAGTCCATCCAGGTTCATAGCAGAGATTTCGGATGATATTACGGAAATTATCTCAGGAAATTCTGGATTCTCCATCGGAGGAGGATCCAAAGCACGAAATGAGGCCCCTGTACGGCCCGCTGTTAAAAAGCCTGTATACAATGCAAGCGGTGGAGACAAGATGGGATGGAACCCAGGTGACAAAGCGGTCCACAAAAAATGGGGAACAGGTATGGTTGTCAGCGTGAAAGGGACAGGCGAAGAAGTTGAACTGGATATCGCTTTCCCGGAACCGGTCGGCATCAAGCGATTACTTGCGAAATTTGCACCAATTGAAAAAGCGTAATAGCTGAAGGAGAGAAAAATCGATGGATCGAGTAGGACTCGAAAAACGAGTAGAAGAATTGAATAGCCTGCTTCATGAGTATGGACATGCTTATTATGTGCTCGATAAACCGCTCACTTCTGATGCTGTCTATGACAAATATATGCAGGAATTGTTGGCGATTGAAGCGGAAAATCCTGATCTCATATATCCCGATTCTCCTTCGCAGCGAGTCGGCGGCGAAATCTTGAAAGGATTCGGGAAAGTCATCCATGAGTTTCCGATGCTTAGCCTTTCAAATGCATTCAACATAGAGGACTTGAGAGAATTTGACAAGCGTGTTAAGGCAGCGGCCGGACACGGTGTTTCATATATTTGTGAACTAAAGATTGATGGGCTTGCAATCTCGCTCAGATATATCGATGGAAAGTTTGTACAAGGGTCGACGCGCGGAGATGGAACGGTCGGGGAAGATATCACGGCAGGTTTGAAAACAATCCGGTCGATTCCGCTTCGATTGAAAGAACCTGTATCGATTGAAGTGCGTGGCGAAGCCTATATGCCTAAGAAATCATTTGTGCAATTGAATGCCGCGCGCGACGAAGCAGGCGAAGAACCATTCGCCAATCCGCGAAATGCGGCAGCGGGTTCACTTCGCCAGCTTGACCCGAAAATAGCAGCAAGCCGGAACTTGGCAATATTTGTTTATGGAATCGGCGGCGATGGAAGCGCCTATGGACAAGACAGTCATTCGGATTCCCTAAATCATCTCGCTGCGCTGGGATTTGAAACGAACAAGGAACGTAAGAAATGTGAAACAATCGATGAAGTGATTGATTATGTTGGGAAATGGGTGGAAAGCCGCTCTGATCTTGACTATGAAATCGATGGGATTGTTGTGAAGGTCGATAACTTTGAGGACCAGGAACAGCTTGGTTACACAGCGAAAAGTCCGAAATGGGCGACTGCCTATAAGTTTCCGGCAGAGGAAGTCATAACAACGTTGCTGGATATCGAACTAAGTGTTGGCAGAACAGGCGTAGTCACCCCGACAGCCATACTTGAACCAGTACTTGTTGCGGGATCAACAGTAGGACGAGCTTCTTTGCATAATGAAGACCTTATTAAAGAGAAGGATGTCCGAATCGGTGACACAGTTATCATTCGAAAAGCAGGAGACATTATTCCCGAAGTAGTCGCTCCGATTGTGGAAAAACGTACAGGGGATGAAATGCCTTTTGAAATGCCGGAAAACTGTCCGGTATGTGATTCAGAACTGATCCGAATTGAAGAAGAAGTAGCAATTCGGTGTGTCAATCCGCAATGTCCTGCACAAATGAAAGAAGCGATCATTCACTTTGTTTCACGGGGCGCGATGAATATCGAAGGAATCGGCGAACGGGTAGTTGACCAATTATACAGGGCTGATCTTGTCCATGATGTTTCAGATTTGTATACCCTGACAAAGGAGCAATTACTGGAACTCGAGCGTATGGGTGAGAAGTCAGTCTCAAATCTGCTTTCTGCGATTGAAACGTCAAAAGAAAATTCCCTGGAAAAAATGCTATTTGGACTAGGCATCCGTCATGTTGGTGAAAAAGCAGCGGCAATTCTTGCGGAGGAATTCGGAACACTCTCCGATTTAATGGCTGCTAATGCTGAGCGTCTTATAACCATCCATGAAATCGGTGACAAGGTAGCCGATTCAATCACGACCTATTTCAGCAATGAAAAGGTTCTTGAAGTGCTCCAGAAGTTGGAGTCTTATGGAGTGAATACAACCTATAAAGGACGCAGGAGGCAAGATATCCCTGCAGATGGGCTTTTTTCAGGCAAGACTGTTGTTCTGACAGGAAAACTGTCTATTTTGACCCGCGGGGAAGCAAAAGAAAAAATCGAAGCATTCGGCGGGAAAGTGAGCGGCAGCGTAAGTAAAAAGACTGATCTTGTAATAGCGGGTGAAGATGCTGGCTCGAAATTGGCAAAAGCTGAGGAGCTTGAAATTACTGTGTGGAATGAAGCAGAGTTAATTGAAGCACTTAGCGAAAAGGAGTAATTATTATGAAAAGACTAGGTATACTACCCGGACTTGCAGTCATTCTGCTACTCGGAGGGTGTCTTCCTTCATTCGGAACAGAAAAAGAGGAAGTTATTCAAGAGAATGAAGAAAGCATCGAAGAAACTGTCATGATACCGAATATTCAATTGAAAGATGAATTTTACAAAACGCTTATACCCTTCAAGAAAAGTGCCAGCCGTGGTCTTATCGTCAGCAAGATGAATACCAAATACGATATACAGGAAGCAGAAGAAGGTCTATTGCGCCTCTCAAATCAGCACTTTGATACTAAAAATCATTTCTTCCAAGAAGGGCAACATATTGACAAAGAGACTGCCAGTTCATGGTTGTCAAGAAGTTCGGCTGATGAAGCAGGTTTGAATCCGCCTATCAAGGAAGGTATGAGTGAAGAAACTGCCTCGGAAGAAGCGCCGAATTATCTGGCACATATTGTCGAACAGAACTTCCTTGTTATGACGGATGAAAAAAAACTCCGTCTTGCCGGTATTTCGGTCGGTCTAGCACTCAATTCAATCAGCTATTCAAGAAGTGGAAAAGAGACAGAGATAACGGATAAGGTAATCGAACAGCAAGGCATGAAAATGGCAGAAGAAGTCGTTCGCCGTCTGCGTACACAGGAAGGGCTATCAGATATCCCGATTGTTGTCGGACTGTTTAAACAAGAAAGCCGCAACTCGATCGTTCCAGGGACATACTTTGCGACAGCTGTTGCTGGAAAAGGACAATCGGCACCGACAGGCTGGAAAAAAGTTAATGAGAAATACGTAGTATTCCCGGCGTCTTCAAGTAATGGGGAATATAGGGATATGAATGATAAGTTTGCTAGCTTCAAACAGGACATTGATGCATATTTCCCTAGTTTTGTTAACGTAATCGGTACAGGATTTTATAAAGACGGCAACTTAAAATCGCTTAAAATAGAAGTGCCAATCCAATTCTTTGGTACAAGTGAAACGATTGGCTTTACGCAATATTTGACGGACCTCGTTATTACCTATTTCCCAAATGTCCATACTGAAGTGAGTATAACGTCTGTCAACGGCCCAGAAGCCTTAATTGTGAATGAAGCTGGGGACGCCAAGCCATACGTTCATATTTATGGCTATTGATCATCATAACTTTTCAACATTATGGGAAGATGATATGATTAACCGTACAATTCAAAGAGGAGGAGAAACGATGACACAATTGACGATAGATGAAGTGAAACGTCACGCGGGCCTTGCAAGGATTGCGCTGTCTGACGCTGAAGCGGAAATGTATGCCGGGCAGCTCGGAGACATGATCGAATTTGCCAATAAACTGCAAGAAGTGGACACTGAGCAGGTTGCTCCCATGACACATCCACTGCCCCTTTATAATGTATTGCGCAAGGATATCCCAACAGACGCACTTGACAGGGAAGAGATGTTGAATAGTGTGAAAGAACATGAAGCGGGACAAATCAAAGTGCCGACTATCCTTTGATGAATGGATTTAAGGAGGAAAAACAATGACACTATTTAAAAAGACGGCAACAGAACTTCAGTCGCTATTACATAATCGCGAAGTATCTGTCAAAGAATTGACAGAAGAATCACTAACCCGTATTGCAAAAATAGATGGACAGGTGCAAGCTTTTCTGTCGACGAATGAAGATCGGGCACTTGCTAGAGCAGAAGAATTGGACAAACTTCCAATGGACGGACGCGGACCGCTTTTCGGTTTACCAATCGGCTTAAAAGATAACATCGTCACAAAAGGGATTGTTACAACAGCTGGAAGTAAGATGCTCGAAGATTTCGTTCCAGTCTATGATGCAACTGTCGTTGATAAAATCAACGAAGCTGGGCTCGTAACAATCGGAAAATTGAACATGGACGAATTTGCCATGGGATCTACGACAGAGAGATCTGCATTCAAAACAACACATAATCCTTGGAATCTTGAATACGTCCCAGGTGGCTCATCAGGTGGTTCTGCGGCAGCAGTGGCAGCTGGAGAGGTTGCATTCTCTCTCGGTTCTGACACAGGCGGCTCCGTTCGTCAACCTGCAGCATTTTGTGGCGTCGTTGGTATGAAGCCGACATACGGCCGTGTATCACGCTCCGGACTCGTAGCATTCGCATCATCACTAGACCAAATTGGCCCAATCACGCGCAATGTTGAAGACAATGCATTATTGCTTAGTGCAATTGCTGGCCTAGATGCAAAAGATTCATCCACGTCACCGCAGGCAGTTCCTGATTTCAGAGCTGCGCTAACTGGTGATATCAAAGGCTTGAAAATCGGTGTTCCGACAGAGTATCTAGGCGAAGGAGTATCTGCAGAAGCGAAAAACGCAGTGATGGAAGCGCTAAAAGTACTTGAATCACTTGGCGCTGAGTGGGAAGAAGTTTCACTTCCACATTCGAAATATGCATCTCCCGTGTATTATGTTATTTCGTCATCTGAAGCATCATCTAACCTGGCTCGCTTTGACGGTATTCGTTATGGCTACCGTGCCGAGGGTGTCAAAAATCTTGAAGAACTTTACGCAAGATCACGCTCTGAAGCTTTTGGCGACGAAGTGAAAAAACGTATTTTGTTCGGTATGTATGCACTAGGTGCAGCCCATCATGAGGATTTATATGTAAAATCACAAAAGGTACGTACGCTAATTGCACAAGACTTTGCAAACCTTTTTGAAAAATATGATGTAATCATCGGCCCTTCTTCCGCGACGACAGCTTATAAAATTGGCGATAAAATTCACGATCCGTTGACGTTATATGCAAATGATGTGTTAACAGTTCCCATTAACCTTGCAGGTGTACCAGCAATTTCAGTTCCATGCGGTTATTCGGATGGACTTCCGCTGGGACTTCAAATCATCGGGAAACATTATGATGAGGCGACATTGTATAAAGTGGCGCATGCTTATGAACAAGCGACCGATTTCCATACACAAACTCCGGTCACATGGGAGGGGAAATAATAATGAACTTTGAAACAGTAGTCGGACTTGAAGTCCACGTAGAACTTAAAACCGATTCAAAAATCATGTCACCGGCCCATGCTCACTTCGGCGCGGAACCGAATATGAACATCCACGTAATCGACTTGGCTTACCCAGGCGTGTTACCGGTGATGAACGAACGTGCGGTTGATTTTGGTATGAAAGCGGCAATGGCACTTAACTGTGAAATCGCGCCGATCACTAATTTCGATCGCAAGCATTATTTCTATCCGGATAATCCGAAAGCGTACCAAATCTCCCAAGATGACCGTCCAATCGGAGCAAACGGCTGGGTCGAAATCGAAGTTGACGGCAAGAAGAAAAAAATCCGCATTGAACGCGTCCACCTTGAGGAGGATGCCGGGAAATTGACACATACCGATGAAGGTCACTCACTTGTCGACTTGAACAGACAAGGGACGCCACTTATTGAAATTGTGACAGAAGCAGATGTCCGTTCTCCGGAAGAAGCATATGCGTTTCTTGAAAAATTGAAAGCAATTATTCAATACACAGGTGTTTCTGATGTCCGCATGGAAGAGGGATCACTCCGTTGTGACGCCAATATATCTATCCGTCCATTCGGGCAGGAAGAGTTCGGCACGAAAACGGAATTGAAAAACTTGAACTCATTCAACTTCGTCCGCAGAGGAATCGCGTATGAAGTGGGACGTCAAGAAGAAGTGTTGTTAGCGGGCGGAAAAATTGATCAGGAAACACGTCGTTATGATGAAGCAACAGGTAAAACACTTCTAATGCGTGTGAAAGGTCCAGCGAACGATTATCGTTTTATTCCTGAACCTGACTTGACAGACATTCATATCGACGAAGCATGGATGGAACGGGTTCGCGCTGAAATCCCTGAACTTCCCGATGCTCGTAAGGAACGTTATATAAATGACCTTGACCTTCCTGCTTATGATGCAATGGTTTTGACATTGACAAAAGATATGTCCGATTTCTTTGAAGCAACTGTTGCGGCAGAAGCGGATGCAAAGCTTGCATCGAACTGGCTAATGGGTGAAGTTTCGGCTTATCTAAATGCAGAGTCGAAAGAACTTGACGCGACAGCACTAACGCCTGAAGGACTTGCAAGTATGATCAAGCTCATTACTGATGGTACGATTTCATCAAAAATCGCAAAAAAAGTGTTCAAAGAATTGATTGAAAACGGAGGAAATGCTGCAGATATCGTCAAAGAAAAAGGACTTGTCCAAATTTCTGATGAAGGCACGCTCCGTACAATCGTCACTGAAACATTAGATGCAAACGAACAATCGATCGAAGACTATAAAAACGGGAAAGAACGTGCAGTCGGCTTCCTCGTCGGTCAAATTATGAAAGCGACGAAAGGGCAAGCAAATCCGCCACTCGTCAATAAAATCCTTCTCGAGGAAATCGCGAAGAGATAAAAAAGGAGACGCTCTGTCAAAGACTGCACCAAGTCTCATGACAGGGCGTCTTTTTCTAATAAAGATAAGAAAATATATTTTTTTCAACCTGGAGCAGTGTCTAGCTCCAGCGCCCAGCCCCTCAGGTCATAAGCAATCCAGCTAGGAAGGATTGAACTGCATCCTTCCCGGGCAAAGACCCCACGTCGTGCCTGCAAGGATGCAGGTATGCAGTGGGGAGGGATTGAACTTCATCCCTCCTTGTTGCGACAGGACGTCGCGAACTTAGACTGCCTTTCTTTTTCGACTTATGCCTGTCGGGTCTGCCAAGGCGCTTGCGCTTTTCTAATCTCGTAATTTGATTCGCGGGTAAGGACGACGTACAATTAAATAAAAGGAGTGTGGATGATTTTGAAAACAGAAAAAGACTATTTTGATGAAGCCATTTCACTCGAACAGTATATGGACAAGATGGAAAAGCATAAGGAAGAAAGCTTCCGTATTTATGAGCAATTTGAAGTGCCGGCAGACGATGAATTCATCGAACTGTTAAAAGAAAAGAAACCGGATATCCTGGTCATTACGGAAGATTGGTGCGGAGATGCAATGATGAACAATCCGATTCTCCGACGGATTGCCGAAGCTGCGAATCTTGACGTGCGTACTGCATACCGTGATGCGGATACGGATTTGATCGATAAACATCTGACTAACGGCGGCCGATCAATTCCAGTTTATTTATTGCTTAACGAAAAAGGGGAAGTTGAAGCGAAATGGGGGCCGCGTGCAGCCGTTATCCAAGAATACGTTTTGGAGCTGCGCAAAGACTTGCCGGCGGCAGATTCACCAGACTACAAAGAAAAACAAAAGGAATTCATTGAACGGATTACCGCAGAGTATACATCTAAGCCTGAACATTGGCTGACAGTGTACGATGATATCCGTAAAACCTTCCTTCCGGTATTGCAGAAACAAGCTTAATCATAAAATAGAGCAGATCTATGAAGTACATGCAACCAACGAAGCTTCAGGTACGTCCTATCAATGGAACATTTTGGATGACCAACACAAAAAACATATGTACGAATAGAGAGGGAATTCCGGATGAAACGTGCACGAATTATTTACAATCCGACGTCGGGACGCGAAGCATTCCGCAAACACCTGGGTGAAGTTCTTGAAAAACTTGAACAAGCGGGTTACGAAACATCTTGTCATGCGACAACGTGTGAGGGAGATGCAACAAAAGCGGCTAAATATGCTGTAGAATCGGATTTTGACTTAATAATTGCAGCAGGCGGGGATGGCACATTGAATGAAGTCATTGCGGGCGTTAGTCCCTTTGAGAAGCGTCCTAAAGTCGGGCTCATTCCCACGGGAACAACGAACGACTTTGCACGTGCGCTGCGCATTCCCCGGGATATTAATGAGGCAGTGGATATTATTATCCGTGGAGAAACAATACCAGTCGATGTCGGCATAATGAACGGCCGCCATTTCATAAATATTGCAGGCGGCGGCAGATTAACCGAGTTGACATATGATGTGCCAAGCAGGTTGAAGACAGTGCTTGGCCAGCTTGCATATTATTTAAAAGGCATCGAGATGTTGCCGTCTATTCATTCCACTCATGTCAAGATTGAATACGACGGAGAAGTATTTGAAGATGAAGCGATGATGTTCCTTGTCGGCTTGACAAATTCAGTCGGTGGTTTTGAAAAGCTGGCGCCTGATTCGAGTATCAACGATGGAAAATTCACATTGCTTATCCTGAAAAAATGTAATATCGCAGAATTCATACGTGTTGTTTCGCTTGCTCTTAGAGGAGAGCATCTTGATGATCCGCTTGTCATTTCCACTAAAGCAGAAAAAATTACAGTGACATCAACTGAAAAGGTCCTTCTGAATCTAGACGGGGAATACGGCGGCGTATTGCCGGCAGTGTTTGAAAACCTTTACAGGCATATTGAAATGTTTGTTCCTACGGATGAATTGCGGAAAGAGGATCGGATAGATCTGCTGGATTCTCCGCAAGAACAGTAATCAGTAGTTAGGGTTAAGTATTTAACAGATTGGATAAAATGAGGTGCAGGGTTGTCAAAAGTGGACATCCCTGCACCTTATTTTTTATAAGGAAACTATAAGTTTTTGAACTTGGAGTAGTGTCCAGCCCCTCGGGTCTACCAAGGCGCTTGCGCTTTTCTTAAATGTCTAGCTCCAGCGCCTAGCACCTCGAGTCGCTTCAGTCCTTAAGTTAAAGGCAAAGACCGCCTTTTACTTAAGGCCTTTCAGCGCTTTTCGGGTCTATCAAGGCGCTTCCGCTTTTCTTAAATGAATTCAATTGCCTGATCTTGATCGGCAGCAAGTTCCGGTAGCTTGTCGATAGGGATCCAGCGATGGCAAAAAGTCAGACCGTCGTCCTTGCCACCTCCCTTTACGCGGTAATCCCATCCTGCGTGTACTTCGCCGATAAACGCAAGGTGAAAAATATTCCTTTCATATACAACATTCTTATGTTCAGGGAAATAGTTCGTTTTATTGACTTTCCCTTTTAACACCAACTCATCTCTGTTAATGCCTGTTTCTTCTTCGATTTCCCGATATAATGCATCTATCAGAAGCTCGTCCTCTTCAATTGATCCCCCGGGCACTTGCAAACCGGCTTCAGGAAAGTCTTTTTGCTCGAACACAAGGATTTCACGTTCGGCATCTTCCCCTTTTGTAATATAAGCCAATACTTTTCTTTTCAGTTCCATTGTGTTCACCTCACATTA
>DYWT01000177.1 GCA_020742515.1 Sporosarcina psychrophila | reverse complement strand
ATTTACACAGAGGAACGTTTCATTGAAGAGTATGGAATTACCCCTATCCAGTTTATTGACACAAAAGCATTCACTGGGGATACAAGTGACGGCTATCCTGGAGTGAGAGGCATCGGACCAAAAACTGCACTTAAACTCATTAAAGAATATGGATCGGTGGAAGGCGTGATTCAATCATTGCATGAGTTGACGCCGGCAATACGCAAGAAAATCGAGGAAGAGATGGACATGCTCTTATTATCCAAAAAACTTGCAGAAATCCATTGTGAATTGGAAATGAATGATTCAATCGAAACCCTGAAAATACCTGTTTATGATGGAGTTGTGAGGGAAATGATAGGTAGAGAAGGTTATTCTATGATCGTCAGACAAGCGGATTCGCTTTTTTTATAGAAAGATCCTAGGGGGATGCATGTGAAAAAGTATTTAGAACATATGAGAACAAAAATTGCAGCGGAGGCCGAGCAGATAGGTCGAGCAGTATCGGAAAGTCAAAATAACAGATATCCCGTCATGGGGAAACTTGGTAATGTATTGGATCTGGAAAGGGTAGAAATGGTTCATATGTTTGCTGATACTCTGATTATGGATGAATCGGAAAGGATTGAAACCCTTAAAAGTTGGGGAGAGGAGGTCGGGACGCGGCTTGCTAATTACGAGATGATCAGTTTGGATATGATGCTTCGTGAAATGCCCAATTATCGGAATACACTTGGAGCAGTGATAAAACATGAAGTAATAGAACTGGATCTCGGTGCCCGTGAAATGTACGATTTGATCAGTGTGTTGGATCAGTCGCTGAACGATGCTATCTACTTTTTTAGTATACCGTTTGTCAAACATGAAAAAGAGAGACTTGATCTTTCTCAAATTCTTGTTTCCGAATTATCCGTTCCTCTCGTATCGATTAATGATCAGACTGCCATACTGCCGCTTGTCGGCACAGTTGACCATGACCGTGCCATAATTCTTCAAGAACGAGTATTACCTAATGCATCCGAGTTGCAGTTGGAAAACCTGATTATCGATTTATCGGGTTTGCAGACCACAGACACATTTGTAGCACAGCAATTATTCAATTTGTTTGATGCGCTTTCCTTACTTGGTATTCAGCCAATTGTAAGCGGAATATCGCCAGCTATCGCACAAACGCTCGTACAATTAGGATTATCGTTTGGCAGGATTAAAAGTTTTGCCACGCTAAAGCAGGCTTTAGCGTGTATAGAAAAATGAAAAAAGCTCTATCCGAGTCGGGAACTGATTCGGATAGGGCTTTTTGGATTCACTATTTAGTAGGCTCAATCTTTATGAAAGATAAAATTGGACTATTCTTCTTATAAGAAATGAGCCGGACCTGACTATCCCGGTTTCTTCCCCCGTTATCATGAATAAATAGGAAAACATCATCAGCTTTCTCTTCATAACCTATGACGGGTACCCAATGATAGTCGAATCCATAATTGCCGCGCCAACGAAATGTAAACCATTTATCAAATTTTGCAGCGACGGGCCGGCCGTTGTCGAGTTGTCTTTTCACTTCATCAATCGTACACTTCGCAACAGTCCATTCCACTCCAAGCATTTTGCGCATATTTCGAATGAAGCGGTATTTGAATAGACCCATTTTTGTGCCGCCCAAGAGACGATACAATTCATTTGTGGTGTATGGGCACCCCTGCGGAAAAAGATGTTGAGCTATTACAAATGCTGTTACCGGTCCGCATGCTGATGATCGAAGCGATTGATCAATATCCTTATCGAATTGAGATTTTCCTTTGACGTCTACAAAAACTTTCATTCATCTGCCTCCCGAAAAAAAGAGCTCTTCCCTAGCGTAAGGGAAAAGCTCCTCGATTAGCAAAGATTTATAAATACTTTTTAATGTCAACGTTTGTACCTTCTACGAGTGCGCGTCCCAGTCCTTCATCCGCTTTGTAAAAGTTTGCGACTGCTCGTCCAACAATATCACGGTTTTCAATTTGCGCAAAGTCATTCAACAAGTTTTTAATGAGCGCTTGTTTCGTAGCTTCATCATAGCTTCTGTAAATTTCGCCTGCTTGACCGAAGTTGTTCGTTTTCTCGATGGCATTACGGCCAATGACACCTGACAGTGGCTGATCAGGCTCACGATAAGAGTGATCTTCTTTTGGCTCAGACGAGTAGCTGTTCGGTTCAAAATTGATTGTAGACGTTTGTTGCTTGATAGGCATTGAACCATCACGCTGATTATTTGAAAATGGACATTGTGGTGCGTTGATCGGTAATTGCAAGTAGTTCGGTCCTACACGATGACGTTGCGTATCAGAATAGGAGAAAATACGACCTTGCAACATTTTATCTTCAGATGGAAGCATACCAGGTACTAAAAC
Organism: Sporosarcina psychrophila; assembly: GCA_020742515.1. Taxonomy (GTDB): domain Bacteria; phylum Bacillota; class Bacilli; order Bacillales_A; family Planococcaceae; genus Sporosarcina; species Sporosarcina psychrophila_B. The sequence continues at coordinate 2,242 of DYWT01000177.1, read as the reverse complement.
ACCAGGATTGAAGCCAACTGATTCCGTTTCTGCAAAGAAGTTATCGACGTTACGATTCAGTGTCATCGTACCGACAAGCTCCCAAGGGAAATCTTTTTCAAGCCAGTCTTTTGTTGAATCCAGTGGATTGAAATCATAGTTGTCAAGATTCTTAGGGTCAAGAACTTGGACGAAAAGATCCCATTCAGGGAAGTTGCCCTCTTCAATTGCTTCAAACAGATCACGTGTTGCGTGGCTGAAGTCTTTACCTTGCTGTTCTTCCGCCTCTTCAATCGTGAAATTCTTAATGCCTTCTTTCGGATCCCAGCGAAGTTTCACGTAAACGGTTTCGCCCGCTTCGTTATACCATTTGTAAGCGTGAACGGAAGAACCGCGCATATGACGGTAAGAAGCAGGAATTCCTTCATCCGTGAACAAGTGGATCATCATGTTCGTCGTTTCAGGTGAAAGCCCCATGAAATCCCAGTAACGGCTAGGACTTTGCAAGTTTGTTTGTGGATCGGGCTTTAGTGAGTGAATGACATCCGGAAATTTAATCGCATCGCGGATGAAGAAAATCGGTAAGTCGTTCCCGACGAAGTCATAGTTTCCTTCTTCCGTGTAAAACTTAACAGAGAATCCACGTGGATCCCGTGCTGTTTCAGGAGAGCCAAGTCCATGAATAACTGTAGAGAAGCGTGTGAAGAGAGGAGTTTCTTTCCCTTCCTCTTGAAGGAATGCCGCTTTTGTATACTTCTTCATGCTATTTTTTACTTTAAATACGCCATGTGCGCCGGCACCCCGTGCATGGACGACACGCTCGGGAACGCGTTCGCGGTCAAAATGTGCGAGTTTCTCGACCAATTGATAATCGTCAAGTAGGGAAGGACCATTACTGCCTGCCGTACGTGAGTTTTGGTTGTCTGCAATCGGAACACCTTGATTTGTTGTTAGTTTCTTTTCCAATGAAATCACTCCTTGTTTATAATTATTACAAAGTAATACTAATTACAATGTAAAGCATAAGTCTCTTATTAGCAAGTGAAGGGATTCAAGTTTAGTAAGAAAAGCGCAAGCGCCTTGGTAGAGGCGACAGGCATAAGGCGGACCGGCGAAGCGGCGTCCTTTGCCGTGTAGCTGGGCAGACTTATGACCAGAGCCTCTAGGCGCTGGAGCTAGGCACTGCTCCAGGTTCAAAAACTTATACTTTCTTCTAAAAAACTCACTTCATTAAAGTAATTGAAGTGAGTTTCCTGTCTCGTTAAGCAATACTGCTAATGAAGTTCTGAAGTTTACATAGGTTTCGATTTCCAAGTGAATGCCCGCTGAGACGATTTCTCTGACAATCCTCGGATTAAAACCGACAAAAATAGGACGTACTCCCATCAGTTTCAACGTGTTATTCAGTTGATTTATTTCAAGAGTAAGTATATTAAAATCATATTCCTCTACGTCTTTGAGACCCACTCCAGTGAAATCGAATATTGCACACACCGTACTTCTATGAATTCCAACATAATCGAGGACGCGGGTGCGGATCAAATTAAAGCGATCTTGACCGGTGTGACCCGAAATCGGGACGAGAATCGTATTTTCGACGATTGAAGGAATAATTGGTGCTGATGTCTCTAGTATAATCTTTTCATAGGAAGCAATTTTAGCTTTAAGCTGTTGGATTTCATTCTCGTAGTCCACTAATACACACCTCGTTACCATTTTCTCTAGTATACTTCATCTAGATAAAAGGTGCACCGAAAATGAAAAACGGACAGACATAAGTCCATCCGTTTAGGTAAAGCCTCTATTAGTTACGCTTTTACGTTTTCAAGGAAATCGGTAACTTGTGATGGCGATTTTGCATTTGCACTATGGAGATGCGCCTGCTTTTCACCGTTCTGGAAAATCAATAAACTAGGAATTCCCATGACTTCATATTTTTCAGCGATCTCGGGCAAAACGTCACGATCGACATCATACCAAGTGTACGTATCGTATTTCTCGACGATTGGATCGATGAACATATCCATCCGTCGACAGTCAGGACACCATCCTGCTTGGAATTTGACAAGTGCTTTGGAATCTCCTGCAATAATTTCATTGAACTGTTCAACTGTTGTAATTGGTTTCATAACTATTGTCCCTCCTTATATAGGGACAGTGTACAACGTATTCACTTTAGTCGGCTACTTATACGGCCTATATATGTTGAACAAATAAATACTGCGTATGTGCTTTACAAGGGCTTTTGGAAGGCTATTGGAAA
>DYWT01000176.1 GCA_020742515.1 Sporosarcina psychrophila | reverse complement strand
AAAAAGGAGTAGATAGATATGGCGATCGAAATCTTCAGTCGGAAAGAACAAAAGTATTTAATCACTCGCCGCCAATACGAAGAACTTGTGGAACAGATTGGACCAGAGATGCGAAATGATAAGAATGGCGTCGATGGAAAATATTCAGTCACTAGCCTGTACTTTGATAATGCGGAGAAAGGCATTTATTTTGAGACCAAAAACAAACTAAAATACCGCCAGAAATTACGTTTACGCGTTTACGACGATGCAAGTCTTACAAGCGTGGCATTTTTTGAAGTGAAGCAGAAACATAAGAAAGTCGTCAATAAAAGACGGATGCTTTTGCCGCTAGGGGAAGCGTATCGCTATTTAGAGGAAGACGGTCAAGCGGGTTTGGATCACTACAAAACGTCCAATTCACAAGTCATGAAGGAAATTGATTACTTCCGTAAGTTCTATCAGTTACGTCCCGAAATGGTCGTATCGTATAACCGTCATGCATTGCACGGTATCCATGATTCAGAACTGCGTATTACCTTCGATTTCGACTTACGTTGCCGTAAACAAGATCTGCATATCGAGAATGGTCCGTACGGAGAGCATTTCATCGATCCAGATCTCGTCGTGCTAGAAGTGAAAGTCGATCACAGTGTGCCACTTTGGTTAGCTCGTATTTTACAGGAGCTTCAGTGTGAACAGCGCAGTGCTTCAAAGTTTTGTACCAGTATGGAACTGCTGAGTGGAGATGGATTACCACAGGCAGGCTATTTTGAACCGAAAGAATTGGAAAAACAACTAACAGGAGGAATAGAAAATGGATCAGATCACGAACTTGTTTTCTTCTAATGGATTGGAAGGAGCCACTCCGACCATGTGGATGAGTCTTACTGCGATGGCACTTGCTGCGGTCCTAAGTTTAATCATTACGAAAGTGTATCAAATTACATTTACAGGAGAGCGCTATTCACAAGCGTTCGTCCATACAATCATTATGATGAGTGTTGTGGTGTCGGTTGTCATGAACGTCGTAAGCGGAAATGCCGGTGTGGCGTTTGGTTTATTCGCCGTATTCTCCCTCATCCGCTTCCGAAGTGCCGTGACAAACGCCAAGGATATCGCCTACATCTTTTTTGGATTATGTGTCGGGATGACAGCAGGACTGTTTCAATTCCCTCTGGCCATTGCATTGACGTTATTCGCCAGTCTGATTTTCTATATTCTGTACAAAGTGGACTATGGCAAAGGGAAAGATACGCAAATCCTTAAAGTAACTGTCCCTGAAAACCTAAATCACGAAAATTTATTCGACGATATTTTGAATGAAAAAACCGAATACTTTCAACTTCGGCAAGTTGAAACAACGAACTTGGGGACGATGATTCTCTATACATTTGCCATCCGAAGCAAGACAGATACAAAAGATCAGGACTTGCTGAATGAAATCCGTGTACGTAACGCGAATCTGAAAGTATCCCTATCTTATCTTGAGATGCGGGACTGAACCCATAAAAAAACAACCGGCTCATATTCAGGCGCCGGCGTATAATGTAATAAATGATGAGTTGTAATTCAGGGTGTGGATTGTAGAACGCTTGGCACTTTGGGGATGCCTTTCGCTAGGGCATTCATTATCGATAGAATTGGAATTTGGGGATGTATATGCCGAGATTATAATTACTATTTGATACCAGTTATATTCAAGAGAGACGCACTCCAGGTTGCAGATTTCATTACAGAAAACGAAATGCTCTTTCTTACATCCAACGAAGGTGCGACTTCGTGGTAGCGGGAGCGAAAAGACCAAGGAGGGATGTAGTTCAATCCCTCCCAAGTGGTCTTCTTTCTGGCTTATCGTGGGGGCATCCACAAAATGCATACACCGTATTCACTTGTTCAACATATATATATTGATGAACATGAAAACCAAAATAATATACAGGAAAGTTTTTCTTGCTTTTATAATTGTCCTAATATATAATTTAATTAACAGTTCGGTAATTGTTAATTAAAAAGAATGTTTTGGGTTTTTTAAGCAATACTATATAGATCGTTAACTGATAAGTAACTAGGGGCATCGCTAAGGAAAAAATGAAGGCTCGTCGACGGTTGATTTAAAGCAAAGGAGATGAAATCGGATGTCTAAATTTACAACAGAAGAAGATGCACTACAACATTATGATTCGAGTCAGTACAGAACACCGGATGGGTATACAAGTGATATTGCGATATTTACGTTAATCCCAAATGAGGAATCGACTGTTGAAAAGGAATCGAGCTCTCATCACTCTTTAGCTTTGATGTTGATCAAGCGGGCAGCGTTCAATGCAGAAGGTGAACCTAACATCGAAGGCGGAAAATGGGCTTTACCAGGAGGATTCATCCATCCAGAAGAAACAGCTTATGAAGCGGCGAAGCGGGAACTAAAAGAAGAAACAGGTGTAGACGGCATTCACATCGAACACTATGGTGTGTATGACAAATTAGGTAGAGATAAACGCGGATGGATAATATCTAATGCTCATTACGCAATTGTTCCCGAAGAAAATATTGAAAGTAGGGAAGCTGCTGATGACGCAGATGATGTTCAATTATTCACGATAGATGAAGTTTTCGCGTTAGATTTGGCTTTTGATCATTACCAAGTGATTAAAGATGCTTTGGAAGCCGTTCGAAAAGATGTGTTTCAAACAACGGTGGTTAAAAACTTTTTAACAGAAGAATTTAAGTTAGAAGATTTGCGCCAGGTGTTGCTTGCGATTATTAATGACTCTGTTGTGAATAGTAAGCCTGGGTTCTTTAGAAAAGCACCAAGTCTGCCTTTTATCGTAGAAGCGTTAGACAAAAATCAAGTACCTAAAACAGCAGAACCGACAAGTACTACGAAACGACCGTCAAAATTATACCGATTTGTTGATGTAGACATTACCCCTTCGATTTGGCGCTAAATGTGTGAATGAGGTATGCACGTGAACTTGTGATTCAATGAAACATGGATGCCTACTGTTGCAGGCAGTAAGGTGTCCAAACTCTATCGTAAATCAAAGAAACGGTAGTGGATTTTATTTTTCTGCATAACAATTAACAAATATATAATCGTTAATTTAAATTAAGACTAAAGGAGTGTATTGGAAATGATGAAAACTAAATTTGAGGAAATCGTTGATGTTTCAAAGATAGGAAGTGAGAATACGAAGGGGTTAAATGAATTAATGGTTCTTGCGAATGCGGAGAAAATGACACCTTCAAGAGAAGATGTTGAAAAAGTGCTGTTCATGGGGATTGATTTTCAAAATGACTTTATGGAAAACGGAGAACTAGGTGTCCCAAATTCCCATAAGGATGTTGAACGTGTAACTAAGTTCCTTTATCAAAACCTTGATAAGGTGACGACGATTACCTTGTCGTTAGATACACATGAATTGCATCAAATATTCCATCCAAGTTGGTGGGTAGATGCAGAGGGAAATTATCCTGTTCCATTTACAGTCATCACAAGAGAAGATGTTGAACAAGGAAAATGGATGAGTGTAGAAAAACAACAAGAAAGCTTGGCGTACATTATTCACTTGGAGCGTTTAGGGAAAAAACAATTGTTGATATGGCCTTATCATTGCATTGAAGGGACATATGGAGCCGCCTTAGAAGGTCAGTTTTCGAATATGGTTCACTTTCATTCCGTGATACGGCAGTCCAACATACAAAAGATTGTGAAAGCGCAAGACCCATTAAGCGAAATGTACGGAATCATTAAACCGGAGTATGCCACAACAGACGCAACAAATTATGCATTCCTTCATTCCCTACTCGCTTACGATAAAATTGTTATCGCTGGGGAAGCAAAATCTCACTGTGTATTGGAATCCGTTCGGCAGATCGTCGAGTACTACGGTGACAAGCATGAATTGCCATCAAAGATTTACTTGTTGGATGACTGCATGAGTCCCATCCATGGATTTGAAGAGTCAACAGAACATGCATGTAAAGAACTTCAAGAGAATTATGGCATTCATATTGTGAAATCAACCGAATTCAAGTTGTGAAAATAAATAAAAGAAGCGGCACTGTTAAAGAGACGATGCCAACCCTTATAGAGGAGGATAATTAAATGACTAAAAAATATCAAGACGATGGGCTAGCACTACACACAGATTTGTACCAAATTAACATGGCGGAAACGTATTGGGAAGATAACATGCAAGACAAACGAGCAGTGTTTGAACTCTATTTCCGCAAGTTGCCTTTTGAAACGGGCTACGGTATTTTTGCAGGATTGGAACGAATCATTGAATTTATTAAAGAGTACCGTTTTACGGATAGTGATCTTGCTTATTTACGTGAAGAATTGGGTTATGAAGAAGATTTCCTGGCCTATTTGCAAACGGTGCGCTTTAATGGAACGATTCGAGCAATGAAAGAGGGAGAATTGGTTTTCGCGAATGAACCAATTCTACAAGTCGAAGCAAGTTTGGCAGAGGCTCAGTTGATAGAGACAGCTCTCTTGAATATTGTAAATTACCAAACACTCATTGCGACGAAAGCAGCACGTATCAAACAAGTAGTAGGAGACCAAACGGTAATGGAATTTGGAACGAGACGTGCACATGAGTTTGATGCGGCGGTGTGGGGAACAAGAGCGGCGTATATTGCCGGGTTTTCCGCAACGAGTAATGTGAGAGCTGGTAAGATGTTTGGCATCCCTGTGTCTGGAACACATGCACATTCAATGGTTCAAGCGTATAAAGATGAATACAAAGCATTTCATAAATACGCTCGTCGTCATAAAGAATGTACGTTTTTAGTAGATACCTATGATACGTTGCGGTCTGGTGTGCCGATAGCGATTCAAGTAGCGAAAGAACTGGGAGATCGCATTAATTTTAATGCAATTCGTTTGGATAGTGGCGACTTGGCTTACTTATCAAAAGAAGCTCGAAAAATGTTGGACAAAGCAGGATTTAAAAAAACGAAAATCGTTGCTTCAAACGACTTAGATGAAAAAACCATAATGAACTTGAAGGCACAAGGAGCGAAAATTGATGCTTGGGGTGTTGGAACAAAAGTGATTACCGCATTTGACCAACCAGCTCTGGGTGCTGTTTATAAATTGGTGGCGATTGAGGATGATAACGGGAATATGGTTGACACAATTAAAATATCTGGAAATACAGAGAAAGTAACAACACCTGGATTGAAAAGAGTATATCGTATTGTGAATAAGGTGAATAATCGTTCTGAAGGTGATTATATTGCTATGATGGATGAGAATCCGCAATCGGAAGAAAAGTTAAAAATGTTTCACCCCACACATACGTTTATCTCGAAGTTTGTGACGAACTTTGAAGCTATCGAATTACACCAGGACATTTTTGTGGAGGGAGAGCTTGTGTATGTGTCCCCATCTATACAGGAAATTCAATCGTATGCTAAAAACAATTTAAACCTTCTGTGGGATGAATATAAGCGTACCTTGAATCCAGAACAGTATCCTGTGGATTTAAGTCAGAAATGTTGGGATAATAAAATGAGAAATATTCGTGAGGAACAAGAAAAAGTACAGGAGCTAAATAGCT
>DYWT01000175.1 GCA_020742515.1 Sporosarcina psychrophila | reverse complement strand
CTATTCGGCAATCCCGACTTTTCATTGCCGAAAGAGTTTTCATTCGGATCCAAAATCATTTTCACATCGACGCCTCGGTTTGCCGCATCGATAAGTGCATTAACAAGATCACGTTTTGCAATGAAGAACATCCCAACTCGAATGGTATCCCCTTCTTGCGCTTTCGCGATATCGCCAAGAAGTCCATCCAAGATTTTCTTCTCCGTTAAATATTGGACGGCATAGTTCCCTCCGTCCTGTTCCTCCACTTCAACACGAGGCAATGTGCCGCCATTTGTAAAATTGACGACTGCTTCTTCCGCTTCTAATATATCGTTCAGCACATCGCCTTTCACCTTCAATGCCACATTGCCGTGAAAACCGCTTGCATTATGCGGATTCCCTGAAGATACCAGAGCTTCTTTATCCGTTACGACGGTCTTGCGATGGTTCGCTTTGACATTTAGTAACGTAATATAAGAAGCCAGCGTCATCTTGGGAGCCTTGCTTGACATTGCGTTTGCAATCCAGCCTGTCTTCTCAAAATCCATCCAGTGGAAAATAGACCTGTATAATCCAGAATAAATCGGGATTGAATCACGGAGCGGTTCCAAGTCCGTATAGATGACTTCAATTCCCGCATCTTCCATCTTTGTGAACCACTCTGTTTCATAAGAACCATATCCTGTATTTAGCGGATCGGTTATAAAAATAATCGGCATATCGGGATGGTTCTGTTTTTTCTCTACTAGTTTCTTAGTCATCGTCTGCACAATTTTAGGAAACTCAATGTCTTCATCATAATAATGATCGAACAGGAAATAATCAAGGACGATAAATTGTTCAGCACGGTCGATCATTGCGTAAACTTCATCGAAAATTGCCAACTCATGCACCGTACTGTCCCCTTCTTTATTTTTTGCATAAGTCAAGTCTGTAAACATCTCAACTTCGTCCGTCCAGTGCAAATCACCTTCGTATGAAACGCCTTCGGGGAGTTTTTTATATGTATTCAATAAAATTACACCTATATAAAAAAGAGCATACACTGACAGCACCATTACAATAATTCGCTTTCGCTTGCTCCAGCCTAACTTTTTATTCTTTTTCATCATACAACCATCCCCATTCAAACATATATATCTATTTGACTAAATTCCCTCTTTCACTTTCCTGCAAACAAAAAGCACAGCCTTCTGCGGCTGCGCTCTTAGGCGGTAACGTATTCGTGCACTGCAGTATCGGCAATCATCAGTTCTTTCAAATACTTCTTCGCTCTGAATAGTCTAGATTTCACCGTACCAATTGATACCTTCATCACTTCTGCAATTTCAATCAACGAATACTGATGGACATAAAAATACTCAATTGTTTTTCTGTAAATGACATCCAGTTCGCTGATTTTCTGTTGGACAATTGATTGAATATCGTTTTGTTCCAGCAATTCCGCTGGCGTTAAACTATCACTTGGAACCAAATCAAGAATAGGAACGTCTAATGTATCAGGCTGATTCATAACGTGTTTACTTCTCCTGACATCTTTGCGGTACCGATCGCGAAATGTGTTCATACAGATAGTTGTAAGCCATGCTTTCATATGTTCAACGCTATCCATCCGATTACTATAACGGACAACTTTCACCCAAACGTCCTGCATAAGATCTTCTGCTTCTTCTTTATTTCGTGTCAATTTAAGACATAGATGATATATGTAACGGCCGTATTCGTCGTGCAGCCCATTTAAATTTATGTTCATAAGATAACGCCTCCGTCTTCTTCCTGTTGTTCTTATTATCGGCAATTACGACCTTTCAAACCATCGTATTCGCTTTCAGTTCACTTACAAACGTGTAAGGAAGAAAAGCGGAAGGTGCCGTTAAACTCTGACAGGCATAAGACGGTTTGCTAGGAGGCGTACCTCAGCCTCCGTAGCGAAACGGCTTATGACCCGAGGAGTTGGCGCCTGAAGCTGGACATATAGAAAAGCGGAAGGCGCCGTTAAACTCCGACAACAAATAAAAATGTCCCCATAACCGTTATAACCGGTTATAGGGACATGCATGTTTATTTAGTTTTAGTCTTCACGAATTGTAATCGTCATACGGATAATCCGGTTTCGTTCCATTTCTTCAATTTCAAAATGCAACTGGTTGTATGTGAAACGTTCACCTTCTTCAGGAACGTGACCGAGCTCTTGCAGAACAAAACCACCGAGTGTTTCATGGTCCATTGGCAATGCTATACCAAGGAGATCCATCGCATCCACGATTTCAAGCCTACCATGACAGACTAAAGCAGAATCCGTCTTCTCATAGACAAGTACTTCTTCATCTTCATCTGTCTCATCCTCAATGTCCTGGCCAATCATTTCTTCGATAATATCTTCGTGAGTTACAATGCCAAGTGTTCCACCGTACTCATCCAGTACGATTGCCAAATGCTTCTTTTTCGCTAGCATCATCTTAAACACTTTTTCAACACTTGCCGACTGTACAACGTAAAACGTATCGCGGTCTATTAACTCACTTAGTTTCTGTTCGGGGTTCATCGACCATTCGATGAACATTTTAGAATAGAATACACCCGAAATCGTATCCATACTTTCTTCATAAACCGGATAACGGGTATAGGAATGTTCCAATATCGTATCCCGGACTTCTTCATATGTCGCTTCAATCGGTAAACCAACGATATCCATCCGGTGTGTTTCAAGAACATCAGACACATCTTTTTCGGCAAAATCGAGTACTTCCTTCAATCGATTCGATTCTTCCTGCTGAAATGTTCCTTCTATAGAAGCGATGTCAACCATCGATCGCAGATCATCTTTAGTGAGCGTCGCCTTTGTCACCGCTCCTTTTGAAATGATGCGGATGAAAACATTTGTGAACGTTCCTAGTAACGCCGTTAACGGTGTTAATAATTTCACGAGCAGTGTAATCGACGGCGCAACCATATAAGCGACCCGATCGGCAAATGTCGCGGCAATCGTTTTCGGTAATACTTCCCCGAAAACGATGATAATAACGGTCAAGACCCCTGTCCATATACCGACGTTAAGCCCCTTGTCGATTGCAATCATTGTAACGATAGTCGGCATCATAATATTCGCGATATTATTTCCGATCAAAATTGCTGTAATCATTCGGTCCGGTTTCGAAATCAGTTTCTGCAGCTTAATAGCTTGCTTGTCTCCCTGATTTGCCCGAAACTGGACCCTTCTCCTGTTTACTGCTGTAAGTGCCGTTTCACTCCCTGACAGGTAAAAAGACAGGAATAAAAATAATCCAAGTGCGATAAACAAAAGCGATTCCTCCCGGAAATGAGATCATATTTATATATTCGTCCAATTAATAACTTTCAAACAGCATACCATATTATTCTTATTTACGTTTGTCTTTCTACCTCAATATCCTTTCCATCTGATATACTATTTCTATTCACGAAATAATATGAAATGAGGGATTGTGTTGAATCATTTAGAAACGCTTGACGGTTATTTTAAAGAAAAACGGGACGAGCATCTCGAACAATTAAATGAGTTCCTTCGTATTCCTAGTATCAGCTCGTTATCGGAACATAAAAATGATATGCAAAAAGCGGCCGAGTGGCTTCTCGCTTCATTCAAAACAGCTGGGCTTGAAAACCTTTCAATCGATGAAACAGATGGACATCCGGTTGTATACGCAGATTGGCTCCATGCGGAAGGTAAACCGACAATTCTTATGTACGGGCATTATGATGTCCAACCAGTCGATCCATTGAATTTATGGGAAACAGGCCCATTCGAACCTGAAATACGCAATAATAAATTATATGCGCGCGGTGCCAGTGATGATAAAGGACAAGTATTCATGCACATCAAGGCGGTTGAAGCACTTATTCAACTGACGGGCAGTTTGCCAGTAAACGTGAAGTTCATCATTGAAGGTGAAGAAGAAATCGGCAGCCCGAACCTTGAGAAATACATTGAGGCCAACAAGGACAAACTTGCGGCTGATGTCATCGTTATTTCCGATACTGGTATGCAAGGACCGGGTCAACCTGCAGTATGTTATGGTCTGCGAGGACTATGCGGTGTGCAAATTGACGTCCAAGGCGCGAAAAGCGACCTTCACTCCGGTTTGTACGGTGGCGGTGTCCAAAACCCGATCCATGCGCTTGCTGAAGTACTGGCATCGTTCCGTGACCAGGAAGGGACTATTGCAATTGAAGGATTTTATGATAACGTCCGTCCACTGTTAGACGAAGAGCGTGCAGCTTACCAAGCACTCGGCTTCGATGAAGAGGAATTGAAAGAAGAAATCGGCGTGACGGAACTTTTCGGAGAAAAAGGATATTCACATCTTGAGCGCACATGGACCCGTCCGACACTTGAAGTTAACGGCGTCTTCGGCGGATTTTCAGGCGAAGGCATCAAAACCGTATTGCCGGCAGAAGCAGGCGCTAAAATCACATGCCGCCTCGTTCCTGACCAAGACCCGGATGAAATCATTGCTAAGCTAACAGCCCATATCGAAAAACATAAACCAGCAGGCGTAACCGTGACTGTAACCGAATTTGACAAAGGAAAACCGTTTATCACGCCATTCGATCACCCTGCAATCCAGGCAGCAGGTCGTTCGTATGAAAAAGTATATAAGGTGCCGACTGCCTATACTCGCGGCGGCGGATCGATTCCAATCGTTGCAGCATTCGATGAAATCTTAGAATTGCCGGTCGTCTTGATGGGCTTCGGCCTGGCGTCGGAAAACTTCCATGCGCCGAACGAACATTTCCACCTGGAGAACTTCGATCAAGGATTGCGTGTCATCGGCGATTATTATTACGAAATTGCCGGTTTCGAGAAAGATGAATTGCAAAAGTGATAAGTAAACTGAATCCTCCTTGTGAGGATTCAGTTTTTTCGTGATTTAATTCACTTTTATAACGCTTTTTCCAAAGCTTTACACGATCTTCAACGAAATAAACAATGTTGCTGATGAAGTAAACAATGTTTCATTGGAACTTTGCAACCTTTCATTAACACCAAACAACACTTTGATTACTTCATAAAAAATACCCAGTCCGCATTAACAAATGCAAACCGGGCTAAAATCGCTCCTATTTTAGGCTTCTGTTTCTGCTTCCTCTTCGTTTTCCTGTCCGTAATACGTGACGAATTCGTCAAGTGATTTTCGGGGGCGTGCCTTTGGTATTTCATCAAAATAACCGAATTGGAGCATGCTGATAATTCGCTCGCCCTGCTTGACGCCAAGTTCTTCCCTAAATTTCGGATTATCGAGGAAGCCAGGTGTTTTCCAGCATGTGCCGATTCCTTTATCCCAAGCCAGAAGTTGCGTGTTCATAATGAACATGCTAGCCGCTGCATAATCTTCAAGGCGTTCTTTCTGCCGTGCGTCTTCAGGAACAATAACGAATGCAACTGCACCGGGTCCTGTAAATTTCTTCATTTGTTTCTCAAGGTCTTCTTCCGAGAGTTCTTTCCATTTCGGAACGCCATATTCACGCAAAATATCGAGGAATTTCACATATCCCTTATCAGCAGCTACAACAAAGCGCCACGGATTTCGATTGCCATGATTTGGTGCCCATGCTGCGTCTTCAAGCATTTCGGCAATATTTTCCGGATCAACCGGCTGGCCGTTAAAGTTCTTTATTGAACGACGTGAAATAATCGCGTCTCTGACAGACAAAGCTTGCTCATTCATTACTCATTTCCCCTTTACACATACTTCGACCATTATACCTTAATTGTTCATTATTAGCGAAACCGTTTGAAGTTGAATGTATTCAACGTTTTCAGAATACAAGATTATTACTTTTCATGGTATAGTAATAACAATGCAAACTATTATAAAAAAGGATGATTTTATTCATGAATAAAAAGCCCTTGGCGTGGATTGTGGATAGTACTGCGTATATTCCAGATGAACTCCGACAACACCCAGACTTCTTTTCCGTACCTTTAAATATACATTTCGGTGAAAAACAATTTGTCGATGGTGTCGATTTAAACCCACAGCAACTTTACGAGAAAATAAAAAGTGCTGACGAATTCCCAAAAACATCACAACCTTCAGCGGGTGAATTTGCCGAACGGTTCAAGGTCATTGCAGAACAGTATGAACAAGCTATCGCGATTCATGTATCTAGTAAAATGAGCGGAACGTTTGCTTCTTCTACAGCAGGTGCTGAAATCGCTGGATTCCCCGTTACGTTTATCGATTCACTGTCCTTATCCTATGGAATTACTGGATTAATTAAACGGGGCATGGACATGTATGACGGTGGTTCCACTGTTTCTGAAATTGAAACTACGCTGAATAAGATGGCCGGGTCGGTGCATAACTACATCTTAATAGGACAACTTGAGCAATTATACAAAGGCGGGCGAATGAGCGGTGCACAATTTTTCCTTGGCAGCTTATTGAAAGTGAAGCCCGTTGTCCACATTTCGAAAGATGGCGAATTAGAAGCCATCGAAAAAGTGCGATCCGAGAAAAAAGCAATGCAATACTTGGTCGATAAAGTAGCCGCCGGTCACCATACAGGCAGAAAAAAAGTCTATCTGATGCAGGGCAACGTTATGGAGCAAGCGGTGCATTTGAAAAACTTGCTGCAGCAACAGGTACCTGATCTTGAAGTGGAAATCGGGGATATTAGTTCCGTGCTCGCGGTTCACGCAGGCGAAGGGACGCTCGCTATTTTATGGTTTGACTGAATTTAGAAAAGCAGTCCGTCTCAAGTTGACGGACTGCTTTTATCGATAAGAAAATAAGATATTTCGGCATAGTAATGACTAGTACTAATGAAATTAAAGGCACAATATGCCGAGACTGAGCGGCGCCTTACGCTTTTCTTTATGTCTAGTCTTCAGGCGCCAACTCCTCGGGTCATAAGTCGTTTTACTCCGAGGGCTGAAGTACGCCCTCTTCGTAAACCGTCTTATGCCTGTCGGAGCTGAGCGGCGCCTTACGCTTTTCTTATGAGAAATGGTCGTTGATTTTGAAAAAGATATATTTTGCATTTGGTGAAAACATATACGAGTCTTTGTATGCCCAATCGCGATGTCTCGCGTCAAACGTATGGGCATTAACAAGTGGAACTGTGCCGTCTTTTGCGGTAACTATTGTTGTATGATTAAATTTCCCATCGCCTTCGAAGTCATAGGCTATAACATCCCCTAATCCTAGTTCCTCAGCTGAAGAAACTTGCGTTGCCGTCAACCCTTTTTTTGAACCTGCTAAATACCAACGAAGTGAATGCGCTGTCGACCAACTGAAGCTCCAGTTTCCACCTCGAATCCACCACCCGCCTTCGCGATTTGGATAGCCGTGCATCGGAGCCCCGCCAGCCAGCAAACATTGTGAAATATAATTCGTACAATCCACATCGAACGATGGAAATGCCGGATTACGGCTATTCCACCACATATCCGCGTACTGGACAGCCGCTGCCCTGTTATACATTGTCAATCGCCTCCCTATGCTATCGTATGAAAACAGAGCTGGCGGAATGCGTTTAAGGGGATTGAAAACTATAACGAGAACAAATCCATTTCTAAATAAATTTCATTTACCATGGCTGGTTGGCTACCAGTACCTTCGACTAAAAATATTGTACTTTTGTAGTAATAAGGCAAATTTGCGATAAAAATCTAGTATTAATAGTAGCTCCTAGACAACCTAACCGATATAAACACTTTCACATGTTCCAGCTGCTGGTTCATAAAAACAATGATCTTTAAACTGACCAGTAAAAGGCTGACCATACCATGTTGGAGGGCATGGAGCATACGGATTAAAATACCAAAGAGCATATTTTGCTGGGTGGTCTCTCCAGTAATCCAAAGTCTGTTTTGCTAATCTCTTTTCAACAGGTCTCGCTCTTTCATAAAATAAATTACCTTTCTGAACGGCTTCAAAAGAATAATTTCCTCCTTGTACTTGAAAAATGACATCTTCAATAGACCTTAAATCTCTGAAGTCCGGACAATCCGCCACAAGACGATTTACAATTACATTTCCAACATATAACATTCCTTGTTGACCTTCACCTTCGGCTTCCGCTCTCATCATCCTTGCCATTAAGTCAACGTCTGAACTTCGGTATTTTACTCTTGGCATTTTTTCACCCCAAAATATATTATGAAAAAAAGCCTACAACGATGTCATTAATAAAGAAATAGGAATGATGAGTTTTTTATGCTTACAATTTTTAAGTAAGATGAAAACTCTGGCATTCTTTTTTATACCTTTTTTCAACTAAACGGCGTCAGTAAAAATGCGTCTCTACTTGTAGTAGAAACTCCCCTTTAGTTGAGTAAAAAGTAATATTCCTATGGGACAAATGTTTATAAGCTAAAAACAAAAAGAACCCTTACACGTCAAGGGTTCAAAGCATTTTATTACTATATGGAGCATAGGGGGCTCGAACCCCTGACCTTCACACTGCCAGCGTGACACGATAATCATTACCAGCACTATACTAACGGCATTTGTCAAAGTAAATGGCATAGAACCTTTCCCGAAACGTGACCGAAAACCTTCTTTCTTCTATTATAGAGGTTGCTAACCCAATAGCAAGATTTATTAAGTAGGACTATCCAGACCTATTTGCATCTCAATTCCTAAACGTCCATTCTGGTTAATATCCTGCCCTATCACTTTGACATTCTTCCCTTTGAATACATGCTCACTATTGACTGCAAAGAGCTTCTTATTTGATACTGACTCCTGTATGTCAATGAAGAACGTTGCTTTAGCAAGTGACATACCTCCAGTTGTAACAATAGACCTCTCAATCTCAGAGACAACACAATACAAATAGGTAGAATCGACTTCTGTATAAGAATAGATAGGCTTACCGAAATCATCTTTTAAACCTGTATCAACCTTAATTGGCGGATTACTTGCAGTAAAGTAATAGTTACAATGCGTCATGGTAGCTCTAAACTTGTTATGACGCCTAGTTTCAACCTCTTCTGTGACAAGGAAGGTTCTCCCCTCATGCTCCACATAATCCCCTTGATAGAAAGATTCCAATGAAGATATATGTCTCTTCTCTACGGCTCCAAGGTATGCTGTAGTAACGATTGCATCCTGTGGCTTACTATTGATTAATACTTTCTTTGAAAGCGACCTAAACGTATCGTTTAGCATCTGGTGACTTGTTAAATAATTCATATGATAACCTCCCTTCTTATAGATAGAACATAAATACATCTGTATTTTTTACATCTGTCTTCATTGAACGAATTTTACGAGTAAGATAATTGATCCTGCGATGAATACTCTCACTAAAGTTTTCTACGGACATATCATCCATCTTGATATTCTTAAAGTTTTCTGGATTGTTAGCGATTGATTCTAAGATGCTTAGAGCAGTCTGGTGGATTGCCTTTTGTGATACTAGTGAATCTGCTTGATAAGACTCATGAGGAGATAGACCGTTCTCATTGAGATATACAATTAACTCCTGTTGGGATAGTTGAATACCTTTTGTTTCTAATTCGATTCTTTGGATGTTCTGCAAATTTATCTTCCTTTCTATGATGGTGCTAATTTATATTGTCGTTTTAAGCGTGTTAGTGGGGGATTGCACGCATGAGCAAAGTTAATCGTCTCTGAGGTGTCCATATGGGATGTGTGGGAATAAAAAAACACCCTCAGTTACGAGAGTGTAAAATAATATTATATTTTCTTTTTGCCTTTACCGAATAAACTACTTATATCTAAATCCTTTGAATTCCAACCACCATTACCATCCGCATCTGCAATAGTAATTCTGAATACGTCATTAAATTTATATGTCTTACCATTCATAGTAAACTCTTCATCTCCATTAATATGAAAAGATTCACTATTAACCATATCCTTTGTCTCAATTGTAACTTTATATTCTTTTACTTCTCCCATTCTAAACACCTCCTCATATCTACATCATTCGACATATAGGAAGGTGATACCTTTAAGGCATGAGAATTATCAACTATCTGTTAATAGTGGATGCTTTCTCAATTCAAAAATGTCATCCAAAACCTTTTCCACGATAGAAATAATTTCTTTAACAATTTTAATGTCAGGTACAATTATGTCATGTATGGCACTGTTACCTATCACTTTTACTTTTTGGAGAATCATTGCTTGAGTAAATACTATATAATCCCCTTCATATAACCCAAAAATACGACCTCCTAAGCTTTCTTTTTTTCTTTCAATTCCATCTTGATCTGGTAACTTGTTTTTTTCCATGTCGTACATATAACCTTTTTTAATATCTAGGTTTGAACAAATTCCTTCTATCAATGTTCTTAATCCAGAGACACTTAATATTAAGTGCTGATTATTGTACGATTCAACAATTTGCTCGTACAAATCGCAAATATTCTTTGGTGTGTGTTTGAATTTCTTTGATGTGATTTTATATCGGTCAAGCCATCTATTGTCATCTTCTGCTTTTGGTTCTTCGGGATAAACTGTAAAAACATCTGCCCATTCCCTATCTCCATCAATATATTCCCATGTATCTTGATCCATATACTTCTTTACAAACGCGATTCCGTCGCATCCCAAACATTGGACAATATGATAACTAGCATGCCACTGGAAGTCATCCCCACCCTCTGAACCTATGGAATGTGACATTATACTTTTGTGGTTAGTTTTTCCTTTACAACTTGAACAATATACTCTTCCATTTAATTCAACCAATTCGCCTGTATTCATAGATATCCCCCGATTGATATATAATTATGTCAATTGTACCATTAGAACTGATAGAGAAGGACAAATAGTGAATTGATACAGGGAATTTCAGGAAAAATAAAACACCATCAATTTGAAGGTGTAGGATAGGGTCGTTCCTCACGGAACTATAATTATTAGGGTGATTGGATATAGGGTAATTTTATGTGCGTGTGTAAACTGATATGGTAGCGACACGTTTTGTCTTTTAGGGGTATCAAATATATATCATCTAGTATCTCAATTTGACTGCAATATAATCAACCGTTTCTATAAATAAGCGTACTGTTTATATAATAGAATTGGTTTACATAATAACTCGTATCGGAAGCTACCTCATATTCCGAACAATTCCGATTCATTTTTTCTTGATTTATTTATCATCTGAAACGGTAATCTTCCTACAACTAGAATTATTCAACCTTTTATTGTACAGGGAAAATCATATTAACCCTGCCCAAGTGTGGCTGTATAAGCTTTCTTCTATTATACCATGTATGATCGACATTGAAAAGAACCGTCTATTACAACTATTAAAAGTGTGGCTTTACTCAGATAGTTTAATGAAAATGTGGCGAATGCTACAATATGGAATAATATAGGCGTTACGGAGGATAGCAGTCCAGTTTTGGGCTGTCTCAATAATGATTTTTTTTTGGAAGTATGCGCACCTTTTTATATAACAGCGAAAACTTTCTCATATATTCATATTCTCCATTAATCCCATACCTATAACCTTTACAGTTAAATTATCTCCTATTATCCCACCCTACACATCTTCCACTTTACCCTATTTTCTCTCATTATCACACTTTATCCAACTAAAGGATTTACGTCCTCTGAAGGCATCGTTGTAACAACCTCTGTAGCAAGTCTGTCCATCTCTTGCTTCGTATCCTTTACATATGGATTCTTCTCTACGATGCTTTGAGTAGAGTATCCACCAATAGCTTTCAGTACCGCAAGGTTATCTATAATCTCCTTCTGGTTAGCAGGAAGGTTGTACTCGAATACAAAGTCAACGCTATTGAACTCATCATCACTCATAGTAAAGCCTTGATACTCTAGCAATGTCCTTACCTTCTCATATCTATCAAACAACCCACGCTTTAGATAGGTCTCATTGATGCCCGCTGCTACATCTGCGAGACTGAATAGTATCTTGATACTAACCTCTGATAGGTTACTTATATCTGACTTACCCATACTGACAGAAGGTGTGCTAGAAACATTGTATAAACTCTCCTGTAGCGTATTGAATAGCACCTTAAACGTTTCACTATCTAACTTAGGACTGACCATTTTGAAGTCTCCATCTTCTAGGTTGATACCTTGTCCTACTACTTCCTTATTTAAACTTCCCTTCAATTCCTGCCCAACTACGATAGGAATAGGATTCATGAACTTGTAGAAGGTGTCTGTATACTTACTGATTACATCTTCCATCTGGTCTAGGATAGTCCTCCAATTGTCTAGGTCACTCTTTGCATCTGTATTACCATACTCACCATCTAACACATATAAGACGGGTAATCCAGTTAGTGAAGCAAACTGACCAATCAGACGCATTCTACCGTTCTCATTAGACCACTCTTGAACCTTCTCTTCCTCATAGACAGTGTAGTATTGAATGCCATCGAATACATAGTGTTCAATGATAGATAGCAATTGATTATGTCTATTGAATACAGGTGTAAATTCAGACGGGTCTAGGATTTTTGATTTGATCCTACCATTATCCATGTACACATATTCAGCCGATTGACCATACTTCAACATATTAGAAAAAGTCTTTTGATTGTGAAGGAAGTATTTGCCCGTTTTTGATACCTCATTGAACTTGGAAGCTACCTTTTCAACCCCTGTAATTGTGATACCATTCTTTAGCAAGTAGGCGTTCTGGAAGTTTAGTATCTGCTTTGCAAGGTTTAAAACGATGCGTCTAGGCTCTATAGTTTCTCCATTGTATTTGAAGTTTGGACGTTTCAAAATATCATGCTCACCAGAAAGATAAGCCTTTGATTCTACAACCTTTTGTATACGAACGTCATTAGCTACCGTACCTACCTCTTTTGTGAACCAATGTGCATCATTTTTGTATTTTACTTTTACGTATTCTTCTAAATTCATATTACCAATCCTCTCAGACGTACCATTTATTTGTTTTAATGCTTTGTATTGCAAGGCATGAAGCGATAACCAAGTCATCATGAAAAGCTCCCTTGTTGCCCATACGTCCCTCTGTTTCAACGAACATTTGCATCTGGGAAAGGGTTGCTGAACAGTCAATATTGATTAGATTTTTCTCAAATTGTTCTTTGAAATCACTCACAAAAATAGCCTTTGTTTTTGCGGTTGTTGTGTAGCCTAGTTGAAGCTTTTTTTGACCTCGTTCATCAAATATCTTTTGCTTATACAAATTTAAGTAGTTGTATTCACGTCTCAATCGTTCCAAAACGGGCAATCCATAACTATTTCTTTCAACGCAAATAAAGGCATAATTGTATAATCTGCCGATGTCGTTCAATATTTCCGAAAATAAATAGACAGGGGTTTTATTTGAGTCGAAACTCAACACCATCTGTCCATCTGCATCATATAAAGCTAATGTGCTACTATCCCCACCACTTCCAGAACTCACATCCGATCCTCCATAATATCTTGCTCCTGCTACTGGCAATAAGAAGATGTTTAATCCTTTGCCGATGTATGGAATAAGGTACTCTGGTAACGTCTCACATTCGTTTACAACGTCTTTACGCTCTATAGGTGGCATAAGGTTGCCCATTCTTTTAAGCACCATAGACTGATTGAATACGCTCTTACCTGTACTTATAAAACTTTGCATTGGATTAGCAGGATACTCTTGAAAGAATTGATTTTCCGATTCCATATCAAGGATTTTCCAGCGTTTCCATGCAATCATATTTAGGTTTGCTCCTGCTTCAAATAGGGGGATTTCATCTTCTTCTAAATCCTCTTGACTCAATCGTTTTCCCTTATTATTTGCCTTATGCCATTCCATAGCTTGTGAATGGTCATATTTGAATTGTTTCTTATACAACTTGTGATACCAAGGAATAAATACGGGGACATATTTGGAGTCACCTTTCATAGCAGCGGTATACAATTTGAAGAAATGATTCCCTACACCGTTTGACGTTGTTTCTATTGTCAATTGGCTTTCAGAACCTTTAGCAAGCGACTGTTCAACTGATAGTAGTTGACTCTCTTGATTACCGTAGAAAGCAAACTCCGACAGGTGAATATAGGTGTAAGTTGATCCACGACCTATTGATTTAGTCCCTGCTGTCACTGAGCTTATAGATGAACCATTGGAGAACTTCAATTCCCCCCTGTTATCACGCTTAGTTACAGGGAACACACCTTTAAATCGTTCTCTGGGGATAAAATCATTCATGCTTTTGAGCTTGTCGAACAACGCTTTAGCACTATCACCCTTGTAGGAAACTATGAGGATATTTTCATTTGGTTTGGTCAATGCCCTCCACAAGGCACGACCTAGCACATAGGTTGATACACCACTTTGACGGGCTTTCCCGACAATTACAAAACGATTTTTCTTTGCTAACCCTTCTATTTCAAGTTGGGCATCATTAAGCTCAAAGGGAACGACTGCATTCTCATTGTCTGTAATATAAATGAAGTTCTTACTGAACAGAGAATAGTCATCAAACACCTGTTGTAGCTTGTCTTTAGCGGTCATTTCTTTTACCATATCAAGTCACATCCAAACTGTCATACGGGCTATCATCCGTCTTCTGAACCTTCTGGGACTCTGTATTGAACTGTTTGATTTGCTTTTGAAGCTCTAGCATCATTTTGACGCTCTGGACATCACCTGTTTTAGCATTCTCTACACATATTGCATATACATCCTCAATGTCATTAGCAAATTTAGTAGAAAGCACAAGGTTTGTAAGCTTCAAAAACTCAGGAGATTTTTCCCATTTGGTATATTCATTGAGGGTCTTCACCTTCAAGATTTCTGCAAGACGTTCTGGGGTATGCTTGTCTTTTAATTGGTCAAATTCTAGGTCAAAACGCCATTTGAAATAAGCTTGTTTCTTCCAACTAAGTTTTTTTAATTCGTCATATATATTCATATAATTCATTCTCCTTTTGATTTTACTCAACACAAAAAGGGTCACACGTTGTAGGTGCAACCCCTAGACCATTTTGTCCTAGGTCTTTTATGACCTCGACATCTTAAAACATATCTTCCAATGCATTTTCAATTTCTTCTGGACTATCCTCTTTAGTTTTCCCCCATCCGAATCCTACAGGCATTTCACCATTTTCATATACATCATAAGCATGTGAAAGCTCTTTAGCTCTAACCGCATTTTGTAGCTCATATTGTAGTAGAAGTCCATCCGTATCCTTGCCCATGTATTCCATTAAAACTAAAGTATTGTAGCAATAGAATTTCCTTGCAAACCAAGTTTGTTCTTCTTTTGGCTTGCTGTCATAACCCTTTTGTCTGCTCTCTGTGAGCGTGATAAGGCGTGTCCAGTATGATTCTTCAAACTCTTCCTTTGTCACGTTGTACGGCTCTTGTTCCTTTACAGAAACGATTTCATACGACTCATAGATATATTTACAATCATGCTTTTCTGCAAGGATCTGACTGACTGCTGAAAGTACAAGTTTCATCTTTTCGGATGGGCTAGGATTACCGATTGCATAGTTGTAAGCACCGATAGAAGAGTCAACGCTTTCTAGCAATTCTTTTCTATCAAGCTTGATGTCATCGTATTCCCATTCTTCTACTCTTCTCGTTTTGTTATCGCATCCCATAACATTAAAATGCTTAATGAAATCAATTTCTCCTGACCTCTTCAAGCTCTTTAATGCTGATTCAGTAACCTGCTTGTTACGGTTGTATACAGTGTCCGTTTGGAATGTTCTGACCACTTCTGACGCTTTGATCCTGTTATAAGGAGTGTTTGCATGTACATCACTGATACGACGCTCAAATCGAAGCGTAGGAAGCTTCTTTGTGTCCAATAGTCCAACTTGCTTTGACCATCCAGAAAGGGAATAATCCATATAGACATTTTGCGTATACATATTGTATAAATGGTTGTAGATGTATTGTGTCATTAGTATCTGCTCATCTGATGTTGGTTGACCTGCTGTATTCTCTGTTCGTTTATCAACTTTTGCTATAGCTTCATTTCTCAATGTACCTACAATATGTCTTCTCTTCTGTCCACCGTATGGCTTATCATTCTTTGGATTAATGGCAAGGTGTACATCTTCATGGATAGTAGTCAATAGCTTCTGTAATGATGCCACCGACTTCATATCTGTAAATCTATCCTTATTCCTGTACGTTTTCAGTAGGCTATGAGCATCTACACCCATTTTAATACAATATTCGATAGCTTCTAGGTCGTTCATTCCTTCTACAAGTTTCATAATTATTCTCCTTTAGCTTCCACAAGTTTGTTTGATGCCCATTGGTTCAAAAGTTCATCTAATAATATATTGCGTTCATATACCCAGAAGGATTTATTTGTTACAGAATGTACTTGATGATGTATATACACCACTTCATTTGCATGTAAGAAATCCTTCAATTTATAACTGAAACAATTGTAATTACCTTTTCTCATAATCATTCTCCTTTTATATATAATGAAAAACTAATACGGGTCTGAGGGGTATGGGGGCAGGCGCCAGACGTGAGTTTACGAACGTTAGCCCCCATGTATATGGTTAAACTTCTAATCTTATAAGTAGTGCCTAGCGCAACAAGCAAGTTCGCTTGTTTTTGCCTGCCATCCCGACAAGTCGGTCTGTCTGATTATATTTAATTTATATTTTGCAAAGTATGCAAACTCATATATTTATAGGTTATATATATGGATTTACTTAGTTTGCAAACTACTAATAGAATATCAGTTTAACTTTTCATAATCATCCAATACGCTTTGAAGTCGTTCATTTCTCTGATAGAGGGTAAAAGTTGAGCCATTTTTGATTGACGTTGCCTTAAAAAGATACTTGATACCATTCTCTCTAATAAATTTGTGCAATGCAGTGGTATAGCAGAAGAAAAAATCATCTTTACTTATCTCATATTTCATGCGGATTCCCCTTCCCGTAGTAGTCTTGAAAGTTTAACTTTATCCTTGTAGGTGAATGCATAGCTAAATGATTCGTTTATAGTTTTATCATTCATCTGCCAGTGTTCAACCTCTTTATTTGTGAACGATCCTAGAATTTCAAACTGATTAGTCGGTAACTCAACTAAGAATCCTAAGTGTTCGGAAATCCATTCAAAATCTAGTTGCTCCATATAAGGGGATGAATGACGAATAGTAGTATCCATCTTGTTTCCTTTACGTTTATTAACGAATATTGTTGATTTCAATTCATGCCTACGATTGAACTCTTCCATTTCACCAAAGGAATATCTCTCTAAGACTTCTACTAATTCCATCATGTTCAGACGTTCCATCCAGTCAATGAATATCTGTCTGTATCTGCCATCATGTTTGTAATAGCCGAGGTAGGATGAGTCAATGCATAAAAGGGTGATTCTACCTTCATCTGTTACTGGAAGTGGTACATCATATAAGCTCCATAGAAACATTAGAGTAGAAAATGAATACTTCAAATTGTAATTCTCGTTGCTAATATTCAGGACATTATTTAGGTTCGCTGCGTCTTCATTCTTGTAACCTTTTGCAGTAAGCATAGTAAGGTGATTGTCATAGCAATAACCACTTTTCAATGCTAAATCTACGCCTATTGATTTCCTTTTGTCTGTTTTATCCGCTACCATAATTGAATTGAAAGTATAGAAATAGTTGATTTCATAGCCGAAAAGGTGTTTTAGTAAGGCACATGATATTAGTGAATCAAGATCGTTCGTTAATGTAAGGCTTCTATCTTGTACAGTTGTAGTCCATTCTGGTAATAAGTCTTTAATTTTCTTTTGCATAATTGATGAACGGTTGAGATTCATCCTTTTTCGATGGTACGGTTTGGTGTAGCTTCCTTTTTCTCATCGGGTTCTGAACCCGTTATAGTTATGAGAAAAAGGATTAGCCTGTGTTACTGTTCATGTTTCAACTCCAATTCTCATTTTGATTTGTCATGTTATGTACACTGTTTTGCGTGTACAAGTGGCTCTCTTAGTAGCTCTGGATAAACTCTGAATACTGGATAGCTTTATTTTTCTCAAAGTTGGCTTTATCTGTCTCATAGAGTGAAACCATAGCAATTGAACATCCAATATAGTCTGCAATTTCACGTAATCGGACGCCTTTTTTTCTCCTCAATAGATACAATTCATCTTTGCTCATGTTCATTCTCCTCTTCTCATTTAAGTTTTTGATGTTTCAATATTAAAAATCACCCCCAATTAAGGGGGCAAGATAAATTAACCTACTGTAAGGACTGCTACTGCTTTAGGTGAACCGACTTTGACAGAATATTCGCCAACGATTTGACCTTTAGTAGAATCTCCTGTTTTAGCAAGTGGCTCAAAGTGAGCTTCACGTAATGCAACCATTCCAACATAAGCATCATTGAAAAGCATGATTTTGTCAGTAGGCATGTGCTTAGAAAGTACAATGTTTACTACACCAAAGTTAGTGTTAATGCTAGAAACTTGAAGACCAAAGTTAGTATTTACATGAGTGTAAGAATAGTTACCTTCATATGCATTATTGAACTTTTCAAGAATATCTGCATTTACGAATGCGTAGTAAGTACCCTCTGACAAATCGTTGTTCCATAGGTTCTGCATACCTTCTTTAAGAAGTGCTACAACGTCTGCGCCCGCTCCTGCATTAGTTGCGTCTGCTGATTCGATAACGCCTGCCATTTTACGGATGAAAGGTGTTTGGCTACCGTCTGCTTTAGTACCATTGATAAGGACTTTTTCTAGGTTAATTTTTAATTCCAAGAGACGGTCTGCAACTTCTTCTGTGAATTTAGCAGACTGCATAGCTTCTGCCGTCCCAGAAATCGAAACCGCTTTTTTGAAGATTTGAAGGATTGCAGTAAGTTCACGTTTAGCAGACTTTTGGAATACGTCTGTATCCGCACCCTCTACTGCTGAAATATCTTCTGTAGAATCAAGTGTTTTTTCTTTGAAAGTGAATACAGTAGATAGTGCTTTTTCTACGCCTTTAGAAAGTAATAGTGAAGATAGTGGAGTAGATTGTACGCCTAATAGTGCTAGTTCCTTTGAAAGTGAAATGCTTTCCGTTGCTGTAAATCCGTTGTTTGAAGTAATCATAATTTAATCATCCTTTTCTGTTTGGGTTTTTTGGTTTTATTTTATAGGTGACAAACAATTTTATCCGTCACTTAAATAATTTTGAAAATTTAGCACCTAACATGCCTTTTACATCTTTATTCTGTTCGGCTATTGTGACTGCATCTTGTTTGCCGTTCTCTTTTGGAACGAACGAAACAGAAGTCTTGATACCATTTACAATGGCTGTGAGCTTCGCTGTGACGCCTTTAAGTTGTTCTGTATCAGTTACATTGATTACATCCGCAAACGCTTCTAAGCCACTCTCTTTAAGCGTGTAGGCTACTTCCTTTTGAAATAAAACTGACGCTCTTTCTTCAAGGTCAATTCTCAATGCTTCTTGATCCGCATTTACCTTTTCCAATGTTTCGTCAAAGGTATCTCTCACGTCTTTTACCTCTGCTGGAACTTCTTCTGTTACTACTACTTCTTCTGTGTTCTCTGCCATAGTCAATCTTCTCCTTTGGTGAATTTCACCATAACTTTTTGTCTTGCTAAAACTTTTTTCATATTAAAAAATCCCGAATACTCAAAGATGAAATCTTTGTCGGGTGTCTCATAATCATGATAAAAACTACCACTCTCTTGAATGATGTTGGTAGTGATTGTTTCTAGGATTTCTTTTTTAGTGTCGTAAATCACCAGTTTAATATCTTGGGGAACAATACTGATCCCGTTGAAATCCTTAAACTGAACGACTAATCGGATAGTATCTTTTGAAAATGCCATTATTCAATCACACTCATTTCTGTTGCATTTTCGATTGCAAATACATTTGCGTATACAGGAAACTCTTTGATGATGACCTTTGTTGTTACCCCAAATGGTTCCATTGAGGAGGTCAGTACCCGAGTAGCCTTTGCAATCACAATACTTTCAAGCTCAAAGCTCTCTACATACGATTGGACAGATGCAGTTTTGATGTTTGCATTTTTAACTGTCTTGACCGATTGGTAAAACTCTTTAATAGAAGAAGCAACCTCAACCGTTTCGATTGTAGGGGGAATCTCTGGCTCTTTGGGGAATAGTAAATCGGGGTATGTTCCTGTAGCAAATACCCAATCATCTTCACTGAAACCAACAAATGATGCTTTTAGTTTCATCTGTGCGTCTGTTAGGGCTTTACCTCTAGTGTCTGTAGCTTTACCAGAGTTAAAGTAGACGTTAGCAATGACAGGCGATGCAGTAGATCCTATGATTGCCTTGTGAGCGCCATATTGAGGATTTGCACCACCGACACCATTTGAATAGCTTTTCTCAATCCTTGCTGCCGTTGTTGATGAACCAACAAGACCACCACTATTCCCTCTACCCGCAAAGTTTTCTACCATGCTAGTGAAGCAATTAATGATTGTCCCAGTCGCAAAGTTCCCAACAAGACCACCTGTATTCCCCTGCATTGCTGCAACTTTCCCAGAAGTCTTGATTTTTGAGAATGTGGACAGTGTACTAATTCCTGCGACACAGCCGACATTACTACCGCTTCCCAATATATCTACATCTTTTAACTCCAAGTTTTGAATCAAAGAGGACTTAATTGTCCCAAACAATCCAATGGCGCTACTGCTGTCGATAACTAAATTGGTTATCTTGAATCCTTTACCGTCAAGCTCGCCCTCAAATGGTGTTGTGGCGTCTCCTATAGGGGTAAATTTAGCAAAAGAGGATAGGTCAATGTCATTTGCCAATTCGTACTGACCTTTGAGGTTGTTCCTAATATCTGAAAACTCTTGTGCTGTTTTGATGATGACCATTTAGATCACCTTCGGTACTTCAAGTTTATGGATGACAGTTAGCTCGTCATTATCCTGTTCAAGTGTGAATGGAGTAAAGACCTCTTCCATGATTGCTTGTCCGCCAGATGCAACGTCAAAGAGAACCGACTTGCCAATTTCCTTACCTGTAAAGGATGCGTCTGCGCCACTACAAACTACTTTGTATTCGATTTCAGTAGAGTTGGCTGTACCAGTTATTATTAATCCATCAGACACCGAGAATCGTTTCACAGGCGTCCCTGTGGGCGTCTGTACTTCGAGGTATACCCAAGAAGATAAAACGAATGAACGAACCTTTTCATATCCGACTGTATTGATATTTCCCATTTCATAACCACCTTTTTTAAATTAAATATTTGATTGATAAACAAAAGAAAAAGGAACGTGCTTTAGGAACACGCTCCACCCAATAATGACTATTAAATTTGTAATTAGATAAAATAATTGATAGATAAATAAACAAAAAATTAAACAAAATCCTAACGTTTGGAGGGACATTATTGAAAATAAAAAACAGTAGAAAAAGAAGCTTAAAAGCTTGCGATAACTTAACTTCTCACATAACCTAATTATATACAAAAAGTGTGACTATTTATTTAAGTTATTGAGTAAAAAAGCATCTCTCATAACTGTTCTAATCTTTCACGGACTAAATCTCGTATTTTCTGACGTACTTCTATTCTCTTCTTAAGAGTCACAGACACCTCTTTTGACCACATTTTACGGATACTTTCAAAATGAGTCCCTATACTATCTAGTCCCACTTCTCCCCCTCAAAGTATACATTTTCCCGCGCGATATTTTTCCAATTAATTCACATCTTTGATTAATGGCTAATTTACAGGGTTCAAAGTGTTCACAATTTACTTTTTGATTTTCATTTTCGCAATCGAGACAATCTTTTCTTGAAATTGGATTCTTCTAGCTCCATCTTTTTAGCAAAGTATCTTTTATTAATATTAATTGGCTGCCCCTCATCATTAAAGGTAAATGGATCAATATTAATCGAGTCAATTTCCTTCTGGATACATCGTATCAACTTTTCAAAGAACACGTATTGAGCGCTAGATAGCTTATTTGTATCAACTTTTAAGATGTCATTCGGTTTAGTACGGATAAACTTTGCAGACCGTATGTCTCTTTTGGTGACAAAGTATTTCTTACCTTTGATTTGATGTACCTTTGTTCCAAGTAGCTTTGTAAGCTTCCGTGACACCTTCCACCTCACACCATTAGCAATATAAGCTACGATGTCCATTTCAGACCTGTTAAGGTCAACCTTCAACATACATTCGTCCAGAGCTTCTTTAATAAGTGGGATATATTCATCTAGTAAACGCTGCTTCTCTCTATTGATAGGTGACAGGACATCTAGGAATGGCTTAAATTCGTTCCTAATCTTGATTTCAAAGTTAGTCCCATATCGCTTTTCAATCTCCTTAAAGAACTGTTCGGGTACTTTGTCAAAGTCATCTTTGTAGTATTGATGATCAAATTCAACCATTAAGGTATAGATGTGATGCAAAGGATCTTCCCCCTGCATCATTTGAAGTTGTGTACCTTCAAAACTCTTTTTGTCTCGAATCTTATTGGCTGTTTTAGTGTGCCTAGAAATCATTACCTTTAAGTTTCTTGCTATTTTCTCCTCAAATGTGACACCTTCTGAGTAGCCTGGACGCCATCTAGGTAGTTGTAGGATGATGTCCCCTAGTATTTCATCAGTGTATGGGACTGGCACAGGTTTATTTATCATTGTAGTTGAAAAAACATCGGAAAGAGCAAGATTGATAAGCTCATCCGACATAGAAATCCTACCGTAGTTGTGCAGGCGAATTTTATCTTTGAAATCCATTCCCATCCCCCTCTCCTTTATATCTAATTTATTTTTGAGCTTCCGCATGTTCTCTAAGCTTTTTCTCAAGCAAATAATAAATACCATCATGACCATTGATTTTCGCATCTTCAAACTCTACTTCTG
>DYWT01000174.1 GCA_020742515.1 Sporosarcina psychrophila | reverse complement strand
TTAATTAGTCATTGTTGAAACAACAACTTTCTAAGTATACCATATGCTTTTCTCGAAGTCAACAACTATTTAAAATTAACTTTCGGAGAAGCTTTTACTTACAGATTTCAAAATTCAATATGGAGCGGGTGAAGGGAATCGAACCCTCATCATCAGCTTGGAAGGCTGAGGTTTTACCACTAAACTACACCCGCATATATATTATTGGTACATCCGACGTTAGTTGAATGATAACCACTTAGTATCTGATAAAACGTTTTTCCTGTTGAGATAAAAGACTTTGTAACAACTAAAATGATTTGGTGCGGTAAAGAGGACTTGAACCTCCACGGGGTTAACCCCCACTAGGCCCTCAACCTAGCGCGTCTGCCATTCCGCCACTACCGCGTTATTTCAGCGACAAACTTTATTATACAGCATACAATCATTTTGTCAACACTCTTTTTTAAAAAAGAAATGATGAGCCATGCAGGATTCGAACCTGCGACCCTCTGATTAAAAGTCAGATGCTCTACCAACTGAGCTAATGGCTCTCTGTTATATAGAAGAAGTACGAACGTTGTTAGAACCGCAATACTCTTCTTGTGTTCTAAACACCTTGTGCAGATAAAACATTTGCTCCAACCGCCTTCAGCGTTTGTCGCAAAACTTTTCAAATGCTTTGGCGTTTTAAAAGTTTGGCTGGGGTAGCTGGATTCGAACCAACGAGTGACGGAGTCAAAGTCCGTTGCCTTACCGCTTGGCTATACCCCACCGATACCGTATTCAGCCAATTAATTATGCTGTACAATGTTTTTGGTTTTCAATGTTTCTTATTCAAGTTCTTACTGATGATTCTTTTCAACGCTTCACATCGAAGTTCTCACGGAATACTCTTTTCAAGACTTCGTTTCAAAAAAGTATTGGTGACCCCTACGGGATTCGAACCCGTGATACCGCCGTGAAAGGGCGGTGTCTTAACCGCTTGACCAAGGGGCCATCTTAAGTACTTATTTCATCTACCGAGACTCGCTATCGTCAATGACGTGTGCGCCGTTCCCAACCGACTTTTCTTATTATAAACAGAGTTACTCATTCCGTCAACACTTTTTCATCAATTAGTTTTAAGTATTGTTGAGAACATGATTAGAACGCGGTTCAGACGTCTAATTCATGTTCTCTTCAATCACTTTATAGTTTGTATTGCTACAATTTGCCCTGCGCATTTTCCACATCTGTATTTCTCGACGTCCATCTTTCTTCTTCGGTTAAAGAGCTGCTTACATGAGGCGCACTCATACACATGTATCGGTTGCGCCTTCCTGTTCCCCATAGAAAGGGGGCGGCAAAATCGTGGGGAGGATGTAAACTTCAGCAAATTCCTAAAATCTGCATCACGATGTCGGTAACCTCTTCCTTCTATATGAAGATGGTAATGACAAAGCTCATGTTTGATTATACCAACCAGCTCTTCTATTCCGTATACTTCCAAAACTAACGGGTTAATTTCTATTGAATGATCTGAGAGCATGTAACGGCCGCCTGTTGTCCTTAGTCTTTTGTTAAATTTAGCGATGTGGATGAAAGGCTTTCCGAATGCGTCCAAGGAAACACCCTCAATAAGTTCCTGTAACTCCTCATCCTTCATTACCGCCACCTCCATTTAGACCATCACTTCGTTACCGGGGGTAACATCGTCAATGAAATACGTCCTTTTCCTTTATCCACACCTTCCACCCAAACGGTAACAATATCGCCTGAAGCTACAACGTCAAGAGGATGTTTTACAAAACCTTTTTTTAGTTTAGATATATGAACGAGACCATCTTCCTTCACCCCGATATCTACAAACGCACCAAAGTCAACGACATTCCGAACGGTTCCTTGCATTTCAAGTCCTTCATAAAGATCCTTCATATCGAGCACATCTGCTTTTAAGAGTGGTTGCGGGTAATCATCGCGAGGATCCCGATTTGGTCTTTGAAGTGTTTCAATAATATCTTTCAGTGTCACTTCTCCTACATCTAACTTATTCGCCAACGCTCTACCATCAAGAGCTGACAATGCGTCCGCAGTTTCTTTCTTTCCAAGCAACTTCTTATTTACTCCCGCCTCTTCTAATACCTGTTCTGCCAATTGATAGCTTTCAGGGTGAATCCCCGTCGAATCAAAAGGATCCTTAGCATCTGGCACCCGTAAGAAACCAATTGCCTGTTCATAAGTCTTAGCTCCAAGACGAGGGACCTTCTTCAATTGAATACGTTTCGTAAATAATCCGTTCTCTTCACGAGACTTCACAATATTTTCTGCGACTGCCTTAGAAAGGCCGGCAACATATTGCAGAAGTGACGATGATGCAGTGTTAACGTCCACTCCTACCCGGTTAACGGCAGTTTCAACCACAAAGGATAATGATTCAGAAAGTCGTTTTTTTGCTACGTCATGCTGGTATTGTCCGACACCAACTGAACCCGGATCAATTTTCACGAGTTCTGATAACGGATCTTGCAGACGTCTCGCTATGGAAACCGCACTCCTCTGTTCCACTTGCAGATCAGGGAATTCATCCCGCGCTTGCGGTGAGGCTGAATAAACACTAGCACCCGCTTCATTGACAATGACGTAAGAGACGCCCGTTTGCGCTTCTTTTATACAATCCACTATGAACAATTCAGATTCGCGTGAAGCTGTCCCGTTACCTATTGCAATAATAGTAATCGGGTACTTTTTCAACAAATTTAAAATAGCCTGTTTCGACTTTTCTTTTTCCATTTGCGGCTGATGCGGATAAATCACGGATATTTCAAGCAGTTTACCCGTTTCATCAACAACTGCAAGTTTACAACCTGTTCTAAAAGCCGGATCTAGACCAAGTACAACTTTCCCTTTCAACGGGGGTTGCAACAGAAGACTCTTCAAGTTTTCCGAAAATACATGGATTGCCTGCTCTTCAGCCTTCTCAGTAAGTGCAGCTCTGATTTCCCGTTCAATCGAAGGAGCTATCAAGCGTTTAAATGCATCTTCAATCGCTTCTTTTACATGGGGTGCAGAAGGCGAATGTGTTTTACGGATCAATTCACGTTCAAGCCCGCCGATAATTCTTTCGGCAGGGAAAGATATCCCGACTCGCAATACATCTTCTTTTTCACCACGATTTAAAGCTAGAACACGATGAGGGACGATTCTTTTCAAAGGCTCTTCATATTCATAATAATTCTCAAAAACGTTTCGCTTGTCCTCTGCTCCTTTACGCACGGCTGATACGATCATCCCATCCGACCAAGCTAACTTTCGAATATTTTCCCGTATTCCCGCGTCGTCAGCAAATTGTTCAGCTACAATATCTCGCGCCCCTGCCAGTGCTTCTTCGGCTGTATTCACACCAGCCTCCTCATTCACGAAAGGAGCAGCAAGTTCTTCAGGTACGCTTCCCGAAAACTCCATTAAACTTTTCGCTAATGGTTCAAGCCCGCTTTCGATTGCAATCATGGCGCGTGTTCGTCTTTTTTGCTTGAAAGGCCTATACAAATCTTCAATTCTTTGCAACACGGTAGCGCTTTCAATCGATTTCCTTAACTCTTCATCCAATTTACCTTGTTCATCTATCAGGCGAATCACTTCTTCTTTGCGCTGTTCAAGCCCCAACACATAACTGTAGGCATCCTCAACCGCTTTGATTTGCACTTCATCCAGTGAACCGGTTTCCTCTTTTCGGTACCTCGCGATGAATGGGACAGTATTTCCTTTATCGAGTAATGCGATAACCTTTTCAGCTTGATGTATACTAACAGCCGCTTTTCCAGCTGTTGCCTCAACAATATGCCTCATCAATAAATCCACCCTTTCTTCAATGTCTTAATTTTACCAGAACAACAGCCCAAGCGCCTGAATAAAGAAACACGAGCCTGGATGCCAATAAGGGGATAGACACGCGACTTCTGTCCTGCAAGCAAGAATAAAAGTGCAGGCTGCCCTCTCCAAGGCGACAACCATATAACTTATCTACAGGATAAGATTTTATAGCACGCTATAAAATAAAAAACCTACTTCTATTTTACAGAAGTAGGCTTCCAGCAATAAATGTAGCGTCATCGCCATGTTCGATTGATTGTAATACATTTTGATATAACTCATAGGGACCTGAACTTTCTTTCATGGAAGCTTTTGGACTTCTCAAATCCACTCCGTCTGAATGAAGGAAGAACAGATCCCCTTTTTGATAATTGTATTGTTGTGTCTTTAACTTTTGTGGTCTGCCAGACAAATAGCCCATTACAGGCAAAGGGTAAATCATCTTACTGCGATCTTGAAGCATATAAAAACGGACATTGCCTACACAGCTGTATTGAATTACCTTTTTCTTGTAATCAGCTTTGACGATAGCTACTGCAGCCCCACGTTTTTGAACCATATGTTCATTGCAACGGCTGAGTAGTTCATCTATCGATTCGTGGTGAAATTCCTTCAACACTTTTGGAAGTATTTGGGCTGATTGACGCGCAATCGGACCATTACCTAATCCATCTGCAATTGCACAGATAAAATAATCTTCCTCTGCATGCAGGAAATATGTGTCACCACATTCCCGATTTCCAAACTTCGCTTCCTGATAGACGTATACTTCGACATTGTCTGTTATCATCGAATCCACTATGACACACCGCCAGCTGCCAATATTGCTTCCTGTAATTTCTTAATCGCCTTGCGCTGTAGTCTTGAAACATGCATTTGAGAGATGCCAAGTCGTTCTCCGGCTTCTTTTTGGCTCAGTTGTTCAATATATGTATACTGGATGATTTGTCGTTCACGTTCTGACAATACATTGAGAGCATTCGCAACAACCATACGCTGGTCTGTTTTCTCAAATCCTTCGTCAGTTTCTCCAATTATATCGAATAGCGTCACCGTCCCCCCTTCAGAATCAGCTTCAAGGGTATGATCCATCGAGAGCGCTTGATAGCTTCTTCCCATCTCCATTGCTTCAAGGACCAATTCTTCATCGACATCCAAGTACTCTGCAATTTCACCGACCAGTGGCGAACGTTGCATTTCTGTCGTAAGTGTTTCGACAGCCGCCTTAATCTTCGGACCTAGTTCCTTGATACGTCGCGGAACATGGATTGCCCAAGTTTTATCACGCAGAAACCGTTTAATTTCACCGATGATTGTAGGGACTGCAAACGCTTCGAAACTTCTTCCGAATTCCGGGTCATACCGGCGAATCGCACCGAGCAGACCTAGCATTCCTACTTGAGCAATATCTTCATGGAATGGCTTGCCGTTAGAATATTTCCGGGCTATTGATTGAACTAGACGTTCATAATGGAGGACCAGGTTCGTCTGGGCTGTATCATCATTCGTCTCCTGATATTGCTTGATCCATTCGAGAACCTCCGCTTTCGTCCCCGTTACACGAGGAGACGATTCACTTATTTCCTCTTTAAGAGAAGATGTTTCATTCGGTTTAGGTTCATGAGGAGATTGTTCTTTCGACATCGACATCCTCATCCCCCCGCTCTCCACCGAGATATTTAGTCATGAAGACCGTCACACCTTCCTCATGATGCACTTTTACTTCATCCATAAGTGTTTCCATCAAATAAAGGCCCAGACCGCCTTCCCGGAGAAATTGAACTTCTTCTTGTTCATTATAAGGACCTACACTTTTCTTCGTTTCTTCAAAGTCGAAACTTTTCCCGTGATCTGCAACCATTATTTCCAGTTTGTCTGCATAAAGGGCACAGCCAACTACGACTTCCCCTTGATCATCTTCTTTATATGCATGCTGGACAGCATTCGTAACTGCTTCACTCGAGGCAATCTTTAAATCCTCGATTTCATCATATGTAAAACCGAGTCTGCTTGCGAGCCCCGATATTGCAAGTCGGGCAACTCCAACGTATTGCGCTTTCGCGGGAACTCTAATTTCAATATAATCATACGGTTGCATCTTTGTCCCCACTTTCTTCCATCACGATATCCATGACTTCCGCTAAACCTGTGATTTCAAATAGTCTTTTAAGACGCGCATTGACGCCGACAATTTTCACATGTCCTCCATTGGCTTTAACCGCTTTATAAAATCCGACAAAAACGCCAAGTCCAGTACTATCCATGTAACCAACTTCAGAAAGATCCAATTCCGCTTGTAGCTCTTTTACGTTTTCTGCCGTCACCAGACGTTCTCTTAACGTCGGTGCTGTAAATGCATCAATTTCCCCAACGATTTTAAAACGTTGTATGCTATTTTCTTCCACTAATTCAACTTGTAAATTCATTTTCACACCCCGAATCTCTCTTTTTAAAAAGCACATTATTAATATATATACCCTATATTTAAAGTCTTAAACCTTCCCATTCTCTTTTTTAAAAATAACAATCGTGAAATCGTCCCGCAAATGAAAGTCTTGAAGGGAGGCAAGCCTTTGGTATACTGTATCTGCGATCTTTTGGGCAGTCTCGTCTTTCAATTCCGCCAAAATCGATTTAATCACTCCATCGTCTATAAAACCAGTATCAGTCCTGACCTCAGTTACTCCATCGGTCATCATGGCGATAAAATCACCTTCTTCTAGCAGAACTGTTTTTTCTTCATAGACAACGTTTGGATGTACTCCAAGAAGGAGTCCTTTTGCATCAAGTTCCACAAATGTCCCCTCAGAAGCCTTGTACATAAGGGCAGGCTCATGTCCAGCTGAAGCATAAGAAAAAGTGGAATCCCTCGCATCATACTTTCCGTAATACATGGAAATGAACATCGAATTATCTACACTTTTTTCTACAATCCGATTCACAATATCAAGGGCATTCCCCGGTCTTGTATTTTCGTTCCTCAAGCCGTCCATTCCAAATTTGATCATTGACATGCATAGCGCCGCTGGGATTCCTTTACCCATAACATCAGCTACTGCCACACTTGCCTCGTAACTATTATCGTTCAGAAAATAAATATAGTCTCCGTTCATCTGCATAGCAGACTCCGAGACAAACCCAATATCAAGTTCTTTGAAATCAGGTTTTTTCGTTTTTAATAACGTATCTTGCACTCTTGCCGCCACATTCATCTCCACTTGGAGCTCTTCCTGTTTCCGAATGAGGCTCTGATGTTCCTTAAGCGCAAGCCCATAATGGATCATCATTTCAATGAGAAAATCAAACGAGTGCCACAATCTTTCCGGCATATCCGGCAAAACTTCAGTGAGTGCTGTTTTGTGGATACTGATGACGTCTTCGGGCGAAATATCTTTTTCTATGAATCGCCGGCTAAATTGTTGTCCTACATAAAGATCTTCTTCATTTTGTCCATCTACGTATTGTTTCAGTATTTCTTTATACTGCTTTCCAACTTCCTGAGGCATCCATAATCATCTCCTCATCGGAGCCATTTGGTAGTGGTGATCGTTGTGCCCACTCCCGGTTCCGTATCCACTTTAAATTCATCCATAAGCCTTCTCACACCCGGCATACCTGCACCAAGTCCTCCGGAAGTCGAGAATCCGTCTTCCATTACCTTGCGCATATCCGAAATGCCTGGACCATTATCTGAAGCAATAATCGTAATTCCGTAGAGGTCATTTTCTGACAACCGCTTTATTTCTATCTTACCTTTTCCAGCGTATAAATAGATATTACGCGCCAATTCACTAATTGCCGTTGTGATACGCGCCTGATCGACCGTCCCGAAGCCGGACTTCTTCGCTTCATTCCGACCCAACTGGCGGGCAGCAACAATGTCCCACTCCGTATATATATCTACAGAAGACCAGTACTCCATTGTTAGGCCTCCAATTCTTTACGAAGTTTGTCCAATCCATTTTCGAGATCGAGCGCCGTCAAAACGTTCTCTAAACGAATCCCAAGTTCGATAAGTGTTATTGCAACGGCAGGCTGAATCCCAGTAATAACTACTTTCGCTCCCATTAAACCCGACATACTGATAACATCTCCCAACACTTTTGCAATAAAAGAATCGATGAAATCAATGGGCGTTAAATCAATAACAACACCTCTTGCCGTCGTTTCATGCATTTTTTTCAATAAATCTTCTTGAAACTGGATGGCGGTCTGATCGTCAAGTTCCCATTGAACAGAGACAATTAGCGTGTCATTTAGTTTTAAAATCGGAATTCTCATATTCATGATTGTTCAACCTCCACTATTGTACGGTTCGTCAGTCCAAGTGCCTCCTGCATTCCGCGCTGCAACGTGCTAGTTGTTGTGAAATCGTTCAGGTTAATACCGAGCGTAACAATCGTTTGGGCAATTTCTGGGCGAATGCCAACCAGCATACATTTTGCTCCGACAAGTCGGACAGCGTCCGCTGCCTGAATGATATGATGGGCAACCATTGTATCCACAACTGGTACACCGGTAATATCGAGAAGTACAACTTCAGCGCGCTGCTTGACTACACCTTCCAGTAAGTTCTCCATAATCAGTTTAGCCCGCTCTGTATCGATCGTACCGACAAGCGGCATTACTGATATCTTTTCGAAAACCGGTATCAATGAAGCCGACAGTTCCTGCAAGGCAATTTTCTGCAAACTTACGGTGCGATCCCATTCCACAGCATAGGCTTCTATAATACTTTCGCGTAATGGCAAAATCCAATTATCGAAAAGCGTCATATAAAGCCGCAGATTGCTTTGTTCTATAACCCCTTTTTCCTCCAATAATTCAAAGACAATTTTCGAAAAGTTATCAATCGCTTTATTAACAAACTTAATAGACCAGCCAAACCGGACAACCTTTTCCGTAAAGTCCTTCAACTTCTCAGTATTGACAATGTCTTTTTCATAAATATTCGATGTCATCAGTGCTGCAAACTCACTGCTTGTTTTTTCTACAAGTTGTTCAGGCATGAAATGAAAAAACTTTTCTCCCTTCTCATCCTTCATCAGTGCTTGCCATCGCTCAATAATCTCATTAATATTTTCATCTATGCCTTCCACCAGTTGAATACTCATAATTGTTTCAATATGCCTCCTTGTGATTTCCAAATTAACGTATCTTCATTGTAACGAAAAGAATGATGCAATACACTCTTTTTGTCATATTACTTAGGTAACCAAATGGTTCCAGTGAAAAGAGAGTGAAATGAAAAGAACACCACAGAAACGAATCCATGGTGTTTTTCTTATATGTATGCTCAGAATTTGATAAGGCCAAAACTTACTTCAAGTGCTTCATCGACCTGTTCCATCAAAAATTCATCTAGGTGTGTAATCTTATCG
The DNA here is from genome assembly GCA_020742515.1 of Sporosarcina psychrophila. Lineage (GTDB taxonomy): Bacteria > Bacillota > Bacilli > Bacillales_A > Planococcaceae > Sporosarcina > Sporosarcina psychrophila_B. The sequence goes on along the minus strand of DYWT01000174.1, from coordinate 1,490 downwards.
GTAAGCCGCGACTTGTCGATCGTGCGGACCTGTTCGAGCAGAATAACTGAATCCCGCTCGAAACCATATCGCACCGCATCGATTTCAACATGTGTAGGCAATTTCGCTTTTTGGATTTGCGCAGTAATTGCCGCAATGATAACTGTCGGACTAAATCGATTTCCTATATCATTTTGAATGACAAGGACCGGTCTCGTTCCTCCCTGTTCAGAACCAACTACAGGCGACAGATCTGCAAAAAAGACGTCTCCACGTTTTATTGCCAACTTTTCATCCTCCGCTTACGAGACGTTCCACCATATGCTGGGCTTCGAATTCCACATGAAGGCATTCTGTGGCGATTCTAAGGTTGATTTGCGACATTTCGAGATAACCGTTCATCATCTCTTCCTTGATCGTATCCGATTCGTAGTCAGTTACGTGTCGTCTTGTCGAAATATAAACGAAATCACCACGGTCCAGCTCTTGATGGACGACCGTATGTTCATTTTCATTCAGCATCCGTTTCGGAATTTTAACAATGATTTCTTTCATGTTTTTATTTACACGCAACGTTAGCACCTCCGACAAACCCGTTCCCTTATTTCAATACAAGTCCATCTTACCATTGAATACCGACAATGAGAAGACACGAAAGGAATTTTATTGACAGGATTCTGCAAATTTACTAGGTTTTTTGTCGAAAGTACGAATATTATATATTCTGTCCATCTTTCCCTGTGTATATTCTCGGTACTCGCTTCGCAATGGACACGGCAATTTCATATGGAATTGTGCCGAGTCGTCTCGCCCACTCTTCCATCGTAATTTCTTCCCCACCTTGACGGCCTATTAGCACTACTTTTTCACCAACCAGCAATTCCCGCGGAAGCTTCACCATGCACTGGTCCATGCAGATTGTTCCAATGATAGGCATCCGTTCGCCGCCGATGAGTACTTCCTGTCCGCGCAGACCGCGTCGCAGACCATCAGCATAACCAATTGGGATTGTACCAATCCACTCCGCTTCCGAAGTTTCGTAGGTGCCTCCGTAGCTAATTCGATTACCTGCCTCCAGCAACTTCACATAAGCGAGCTCACTTTCCAGCACGAACGATCTTTCAAGGCGAAACGGCAATTTCCCTCCTACATATTCCGAAGGCGCGATACCGTAGAGTCCGATTCCGAAACGGACTGCGTCAAGCGCATATTCGGGATAGAGGAGGGTTGCTGCGCTATTTGACGCATGAACAAGCCTTGGTTTTTCAGGCAATGTCTGTACTAGCTTCATGAACATTTTAAATTGTTCTTCTGTACTCACGGGGTTTTCTTCATCTGCACAAGCAAAATGTGTGAAAATTCCATCCAAAAGTACTTGGTTAGAACGTTCAATGACCGAAGCGAGAGACCGGAGTGCATCCACATCCCTTAATCCGATTCTACCCATTCCACTGTCAACTTTTACATGGACTTTCAACGGTCGCTTAAAACTTTCACTGATATCCAATGCT
>DYWT01000173.1 GCA_020742515.1 Sporosarcina psychrophila | reverse complement strand
ATAAAAGGCATCAGTTGTCGAACATAATCTTCTGGTTTTGCCTTTTGATTTTGCATCCAATGCATCGCTGCCCCGTAAAGCGCCCAGCTTAGCATCACCGCAAATGCCTCTGCATCAGTTTTGTTTTGGTTAGGCCATTGCTTTTGTGCCCACTCTGAAAAAAAGTTTTGAAGCTCCGTTTTAAAAATTGCTTCTATTTGAGGAGTAAATGCTTTATAACTTCGAGAACATTGGTTACTAAGTGATGTGTGGGACTGAATGATGGATAGAAATATAGATTTCATGCTCTCTTCGTTAATGACCTCATGTGTACTTACTTCTTCAATCATTTCCCTCATCATACTTTCACTTAACACTTTTTCTAGTAAATCATATTTGTCATAGAAATGATTATAAAAAGTTGCACGATTAACCGTTGCTGCAGATGTTATATCTTTAATGGCTATATCATTAAGGTCTTTTTTCACTGCTAACTCGATAAATCCATCCATTAAAAGCTTTCGGGTACGGAGAACTCGAGGGTCGATTTGTTTTTCCATTAGATTTCCTCCAAGTTTTTAGACGTTTTTATCAATCTGTTGTTTAAGCGATGGAAGTGAAAAATTGTCTATTGCTTAGCGTTTTTTGTCTTGCTATATTAATTATACAACAAGTGTTGTGTAAGCGAAAGGTGTTGAGGTGAAGGAAATGAAAGTAACTATCTTTGGCGCAAACGGTCAAATTGGTCAGCTTTTGGTAAAGCAGGCTCTTGATGCTGGGCACGAGGTGACGGCATATATGAGACGAATGAATGCACTAGAACTCCAACATGATAAACTCCAAATTGTAGTTGGCGATATAACAGATCGAGAAAAGTTAAGAGAAGTAATCGCAGGAAGAGATGCTGTATTAAGTGCACTTGGACCTAAAATATCAATAAAACGAAGCGTTTCGGAGCTTCCTCTTGCAGATGGGCATAAAGCAATTATTTCTGTTATGGAAGATTTCGGTCCGAAAAGGTTGATTACACTTGCAACACCTGCTATCTCTGCAAAGGAAGATGTTAAACAAATTGCTACGGTCTTGCCGGGCTTCATGCCTAAAATATTTATGCCCTCTGCCTACGCAGAGATGAGAGGGATAGAAAAACTGCTTAAAGCAACTCAACTTGATTGGACGGTTGTGCGCATCATTGATCCAAATGCAAAAACAGATGGCAATGGATATGCTATATCTTTTGGAGATACGAAAAGTAAGATGAGTGTTTCGCGTTATAATGCAGCAAAATGTATGCTTGATGCTACTTTAAAAGATGAATGGATTCATAAAATGCCAATCGTCTTTAATAAATAGGAGGTGAAGAAAATGAGCAAATTTGAATTTGGTATTTATTCACTAGGTGAGCGTATACCTGATGCTCACGGAAGCAGTCCAACTGCTCGGTCTAGAGTAGAAGATATTATTCAAATGGCAAAAATGGCAGATGAAGCAGGGCTTGATATATTCGGCGTTGGGGAACATCACCGTCTCGATTTTGTAACTTCTTCTTATGCTATGCTCCTTGGAGCTATTGCACGGGAGACAAAAAATATTAAACTGACCAGCACGCTATCCGTTATTAGTACGGCCGATCCGGTTCGTGTTTATGAAGAATTCGCCACACTTGATTTATTATCGAATGGACGAACGGAAATTATATTAGGTCGAGGAGCATTTTTAGAATCCTTTTCTCTCTTTGGTGCAAGCTTAGATGATTACGATGAATTATTTGAAGAAAAACTGCAATTGTTTTTAAAGCTGCAAGAGCAGGAAATCGTTAGTTGGCAAGGGAAGTTTCGTTCTCCCCTTCAAAATGCCCAAATAGCACCTAGACCTGTACAAAAGAAGCTGCCACTTTGGATCGGTGTCGGAGGTACCCCCGCAAGTGCGACTAGAGCAGGAAGACTTGGAATCAATATGGCGCTTGGCTTGTTAGGAGGACCAGCAGAATACGTCAAACCCCTGGCAGATATCTACTGGCAAGCTGCAAGTGAAGCAGGACACGATGTATCCAAATTAAGGATTTCTGTGAATGGACACTCTTACGTCGCGGAAATAGGAGAACAAGCAATTAACGAATTTATTCCACATTATAATCAATATTCAAGTCACTTTTCAAAAGACCGTGGTCTCCAACATTTCGATAAAAATAGGGAGCAATTAATGCCCCAGCGGGCAGCAGGACAAATATTAGCAGGTGGCAGTGCAGATGAACTAGCGGAAAAGATTTTGTACCAGCATGAACTATTTGGTCATTCCCGCTTTATGGGACAATTTGATATGGGTGGTCAGCCACTAGCCAGAGTTGAAAAGGCAATTGATTTATTGGCAAATAGAGTAGCTCCAATTGTACGCAGAGCTTTATCTAAGTGATTAAACAAAGATTGGTTTAGAAACTTAAACATCGGAGGAATAGAAAATGAAAATATTAGTCACAGGTGCAACTGGACAATTAGGATCAAAAATTGTTGAATCATTAATAAAAACCGTGCCAGCAGAACAACTAGCTGTAAGTGTCCGCAATCCTGAAAAAGCAGCAGGATTGAAAGCTCGTGGAGTTGATGTCCGTTACGGAGATTTTGATAAACCAGAAACATTAGATACTGCTTTTTCAGGAATTGATCGGTTGTTAATTATTTCCTCGTCAGAAGTGCGTCTTGGAGGTGATGAAATAAGGATAAAACAACACGCCAATGCTGTTGCTGCCGCTGAGCGTGCTAACGTTAAATTTATTGCATTTACCAGTGCGCCTAAAGCAAGCAATAGTGATTTTTTCCTTGTTCCCGCATATAAAGCTACGGAAGAGGCAATCATCAAAACAGGTATTCCTTATTCCTTCATAAAAAACAATTGGTATTTGGAAAATGAAATCGGAAATATAAAAGGGGCTATGACTGGTTCTCCCTGGATAACGGCGACTGGAAACGGAAAAGTAGGCTGGACGCTTCGTCGGGAACTAGCAGAGGCAACTGCTGCAGTATTGGCTGGTGATGGACATGAGAACACGATTTACGAACTTACCGGTAAGCCTATGACACATAAAGAATTAGCCTCTAATCTTGGAGCAGTATTAGGAAAAGAGATTCCTTTCCAACAGGTTGATGATGACACGTATGCTGAGATAATGAAAGGTGCGGGAGTTCCGGAAGACTTTCTTCCAATGCTTACGAGCACAGAAAAGGGCATTCGAGAGGGTGGATTAGAAGTTGAAAGTGACGACCTAGAAAAACTACTCGGTCGCCCTGCCACCCCGATACAAGAGGCTTTGACTCAAATTGTTAACCAACTATCTCAAACAGAGAATTAAGTTGGCTAAGGAAATTTACTTAGTATTTTTTATGAATCATGCTTACCATGACATAGAAATTCCATTCACATTAAGGGGGAAAATATAATGACAACAAATGAAAAGTTAAATATCGGAATTATCCTAGGGAGCACTCGTCAAGGGCGAGTCAGTCCTCAGGTTGGAGAATGGGTAAAAGGAATTGCTGATGAACGTGGAGATGCAAATTATGAAATTGTAGATATTGCTGAATTTGAATTGCCCTTTTTAGGAACAACAGATGGAACAGAACCTGGAATAGCCGCATGGAGCGACAAGATTGACAGTTTAGACGGTTTTGTATTTATCGTTCAGGAATACAATCATAGTATTAGTGGAGCATTAAAAAATGCGCTAGATATTGCTATTCGTGAGACTTGGGGGAATAAGGCAGCAGGTATCGTAAGTTATGGTGGAGCTGGAGGAGTTCGTGCAGCTGAACATTTACGAGGCATATTTGGAGAGTTACAAATTGCAGGTGTGAAGACTCACCCAATCCTTTCATTGTTTACTGATTTTGAAGGATTTACAACGTTTAAACCGGCTGATTTACATGCCGAAAATATTAATTTAATGCTCAGTCAAGTTATAGCTTGGAGTGGAGCATTGCAACCTTTAAGATAATAATAATTTATAGTGGAAATACCAGATACCGTCAAATCGGGTGTCTGGTATTCTTTTTTTATCAGAGGAAAAGAACTAAAAAGATTGTAAACGATTATACTTAAAATTACTGGTACGTTAGTATAAGAAGAAGAAGAAGAAGTAGTGAAACATTGATCCTTTTATATTTTGCTCTTCCGCAAACGAGCACGATACTTAACAAGGCGTTCATTAATATGCTAGTGCATAAAAGTCCTATAAGGAGTTGATATTTTTGGTTGAAAAAGTAAGGCAGATAAAGATACTGCTTTATGGAAATGCATTAGATTTTGCTTGTAAAATACTTGGTGTTAAAGATATGAGATATCATAAAAACTCTTAAGTTTTTACGGTTAGTGAGAAAGAAGTATATAAATATACCTCAATTAAAGGTATCCAACAGAGTGAGGCAACGAGTAGAAATTCGATAGCTGAAGGTTTCCACTTTTTTTGAGGAAGAAGGTAAATGGTATACCTTTTTTAGAGAGAGAGGCTATATCTACCATGAAAAAAACTTTGATATTATGAGCATGGAAAAAAGTATATAGTACAAACATTGCTACAATTAGTCGTCTATGGAGTATATTGTAAGTTGTTTTCGACAATCGAGTGCAATTGCTTATTAAGCGATTACGTCCATATCGTACAAACGGGCCAGATTGCAAAAAATCGTAATTAAATGATAGAGGCTAGATTAACGAGAAAGAAGGTGCGGTTTATGAAGGTATTTAAAAAAACAATCGAATTTCTAAATAGAATGAAAGTCATCGACCTATGGGGGGGCAGAAACGAGAGTTTATCCGATGATGAAAAGGAATATATAGACAAAATTCCATCTCAAAACCCCTATGGGCTTATAGGATTGATATTGGGGGGAATTGCGTTTACATTTGGACCTCGGTATGGCTTTATTCCTGTTATTACTCTTATCTTTTGCATAGTTACCTTTTTTACTTTTGACAAAGAAAAAGAAGATAATCCTTGGACTTTTTACGTAGGTATAACGCTTGCATCGATTGGCTTAATTATGTTTATTAGTGGGGAAGTACACCATCTAATATTTTAAGTTCTTTTCTTGAAAGGCTTCTTCCTCATAGGACATGCTTATCTCATTTCTGTATAGTTATTGGCTAACTATGGATTAACAGCTTATTAAATGAACGGGCGCGCTTATTTAATAGAACTTCTTAGGCGATGGGGCTGCCCTAAAGGGAACCATATAAAGCAAATGGGCCATATTGTCGAAGAACAGGTAGATTGTAAAGTGAAGGATTGTTAAAAAAGAAAAGGTTCTTAGATTAGTTAATTTCGGGCAGATAAGGAGGTAAGTAATGATATCAGAGTTGAAAGAGTCGGAATTTTATAAATGCAGATATTTGTTAAATGAGCAAGGTCAATTAGAAGCTAAAGCAGTCGTCGAAGGGATAAATCCTGGTCGTATTTTTGTAGATGATATTGAATCTCCTGCTTCGGGACTTATTTGGTTAGGTAATAATGACGGTTTCTTCTTTATCGGAGATGAAAGAAACGAAGGGTTCAATACCGAATTAAATCGTTTTATTGATACAGTAATCATTCCAGAAGCAGAGAAGGTAGGATTAACTTGGTTTGAGGGTATTGGAAATCATAATAAGTGGGATGAGACTATTATAAAGGTGTTTGAAAACCGCAATTTGGGAAGTTGGAATCAGAGGGTTTATATGTTACAAAAAAACGATTTTAAAGACAACTTCGAACTTCCTATTGAAGAAGGATATAAAGTTGTGAAAATTAGTAAACCGCTTTTTAAAAACAGTGATAAATCAATTGGAAATATTGAGTTTTTACATTCCAAAATAGTAGAGTTCTGGTCTTCACCCGATAGGTTCTTTAATGAAGGCTTTGGTTACGGTGTAGTTTGTAAAAATAAAATTGTGAGCGTCTGTTTTTCAGGTTTTGTAGTTGATAATGTGCATTGTATTGATATTGAAACCTTGGAAGAGCATCAAGGTAAAAAGTTAGCACAAAACGTAGCCATTGCTTTTGTAAAAGAGTGTTTGGAGAATAATCTTGTTCCTTATTGGGATTGTATGGAGACTAACAAGCCTTCAATTGCGGTAGCAGAGAATATAGGATTCAGAAATGTATTTAACTATATAGGTTATGAATTTAAGTTTGAGTAATTTTTACTTCAATTGAATAGAGCCATTTACTGGAGGAAGAATTATTGAACTGACGGGGATGGAAAGTTAACTAACACAAAAGAGGGGGCAATGTTTTGGGACAAAACACATCATCTATTTACACACCATCTAAGCACTTTGTTTCTGCTGCAACGATTGTACTCAACGATCAAAAGGAGATTCTGCTAATTAAGGGACCTATAAGAGGTTGGGAAATGCCAGGTGGAATAGTCGAGGAAGGTGAGTCTCTGAGAGATGCTGCAATTAGGGAAACTAAAGAAGAGTCAGGTATTGATATTGAAGTTCTTAAATTCTTCGGAATATTTCAAAACGTGGATAAGTCAATTTGTAATACGCTCTTTTTAGCTAAGCCGATTGGTGGTCAATTAACAACTTCGCCAGAAAGTTTAGAAGTGGGATTCTTTCCTATTGAGCAAGCTTTGGAAATGGTAACGGTTGGGAACTTCAGGCAAAGAATAGAACACTGTCTTGATAACAGTATTCAACCATTTTGTATAGAGTTTTAGGTCATATGGAAATTAGTAATAACGGTATTGCTCATGAAAATCACGCTGTTAGTTGAACAAGACGAGTATGATAATCTTCCACAATCGGGCACGAGGGTTGAGTAAAAGTCAATTGAGTGAGGTGATTACTATAGCAAATATAATTCGTGAAACCGGATTAAAAAGATCAATTATTTTTTTTATATTCGCTGTAGCAATAACAATTATTGCAACGGTAATAACCTATATAATCAATCCGGATATAAAAGAAATAACCGAAGGAATTGGAAATAAATTACCAGATCAAATGAAAGAATCTGAAGGTATAAAAAAGGTGTGGTCATTTGTTGTTAATAATGGATTTAGGGTGCCTTTACAAATGTTTATCTTGGCTTTAATTCCAATACAATTTCTATATCTGTTGAATATAATTTCAACTGTTGCTCTGCCTGGTATTCTTTTTGGGATTGCTTTACAGGTCAATTCAATAAAAGGTCTTGGTATAATCATTGCCACTATCCCTCATTATACTTTTGAAGTATTCGCTTTTTGTTTGTTTGCAGCAGTTCTCTTTGAGTTAAATCAAGTCGTTAGGGTTAAAATAAGAAGTGTATTTAAGGCAGACGAAGTAGGAACATCTCTTATTAAAAAAGTTCTAGAGACTATAAAGATTTACGCCATTTTAATTTTACCGTTAATTATTATGGCTGCATTTTCGGAAACTTACATAGCAGATATTATATTTGGCTTGTTTGAATAGCAAAATTCAAAAAAATGACGCGATTCTGGGCGCGAAACGTTCCCCTTACGTCGAGTAGCAGGCTGATTGGTAGGATACTACGTGGTATAAGCTTAGCTATTAGCGGCAAAAACGGGTGATAAATTCAAAGGCTTACCGATCACTCTAATTAGCTCTGTTCAATCGTATATTTGAATGAGGTTAAATGGAAGGGAATAAATGAGATGAAACGTATAAAGAAATTAATAAAGTATATTGCACTTACTATTGTAACAGTACTCGTAATCGCGCTCTTCTTTCCCACATGGACATCAAATATAAAAGGTGATAACAGTATAAGTACATTAGAACAAGTAGAGATAAATGGAAGTGGTCACGAAATTATGATACGTGGCAATGATAAGGATAACCCAGTCATCATTGTCGTACATGGAGGACCTGGGGCTCCGGAAATACCATATGCCACTAAATACGGAGATTTATTGGAAGCCAATTTCACAATTGTTAATTACGATCAAAGGGCAAGTGGAAAATCATATCATTTTTTTGAGGACTATTCTGCTCTTTCAACAGACTTATTGGTAGATGACTTATTAGCTGTGACCGAATATATATCAGAAAGGCTTGATAAAGAAAAGGTTATACTGATGGGGCATTCTTCTGGTACATACATTGGACTACAAGCTGCCTATAAATCCCCCGACAAATATGAAGCATATGTTGGGATTGGGCAAATGAGTGAAACAAAGGAAAGTGAGATTGAAAGTTTAAAATACTCTATTAGCCAGGCCCAAAAGGCTGGAAATGCGGATGATGTTTTAGCTTTACAAGGACTAACCGAGCAAATTAAAAATGGCGATACGTTTACACCAAGAAACTATGTTATGAAATACGGCGGCGCTGTTAGACTCATTGATAACCCCGATGGTGATAACATAGGCGTTTTATTGAGTAGCGAATATAATTTGTTAGACGTTATTCGTTATAACTATGGGATGGGATTTTCCCAAGAAAAGTTGTTAAGTAATATATTAGAAAATCCATTACCTTCCATCGTAACAAAACTTGAAATCCCTTTATATTTCGTCATGGGGAAATACGATTATATGACTTCCTCCAATGCCGCAAAGAAGTATTTTGATAGCATTGAAGCCGAACATAAGGAATTTATTTCTTTTGAGAAATCAGCGCATTATCCCCAATTTGAAGAGCAAGAAAAATTTAGTGAATGGATGGCAGATACATTCATCAATAAAAATAAGTAACGCGCCGTATTTCTCACATTGAAAGGAAGGTTGTTGTCGAAACCTGTACTTAAGCTATAAAGAGCGGAATACTGTTATGCGAACTTCCGTTAAGGGATACGATTATTAAATAGACCATCTTAAGGCAATGGGACTGCCTTAAAGGATACGAGACAAAGTATACGGATTATTTAATGGAATAATCCCTGTAAAGTAAAGAACTATATATGTCGAATTAAAGAATCCCATTGAATCTGCCGTGTATTGCATTAATGAGAGAGTTGTAATTCGGGGTGTGGATTGTAGAACGCTTGGCGCTTTGGGGATGCCTTTCGCCATAAGCCTGGATTAGCGCTTCGCATCCAGTCTTACGGCTTCGGCGACCCCTTTGCCGCGCCAGCGCTAGGGTGTTCTTTATCGAAAGAATAATAATTTTGAGATGTAGATGCCAAGATTATAATGTGATTACTAGTTGATACTACTTATATTCAAGAAAGACGCTCTCCAGATTGCGGATTTCATCACAGCTAACGAAATGTTCTTTCTCACATAGACCATCCAGCGCAGGCGCGTCTTCGTGGTAGCCGGAGCGATAAGACTGAAAGTGAACTTCTTTCTGGCTTATCGCGGGAGGCATCCACAAAGCGTCGAAGCGGTATTAGTAGAAGTTCTAATTCACTCCAAGTATTAGGACTTTTTTATTGGTCTTTCAAAAACCCTTGTAAAGCACATACGCTGTATTTATTTTGTTTAACATTATATATAGAGGATATTAGTGCTAACTCTCTTTATTACCAGATATGAAAAGACTATATGGAATACACAAAAGAATACAAGGTTGGAGCGACCCTGAGTTAACAAAGAGGGGAGTGAAAAGAGCAGTAGCGTTCGGGGAAAGAATTAAGAAGATTGATTTTACTGCAATTTATTCTAGTCCGAGTAATAGAACAGCCTTATCAACTTATTTGATAAGGCAAAGGTTCACTCTTTTTTAGATTTTTCACGTTCATTTTTTTGCTTTAGCTTTAACCAATAATCGGGTGCTTCATATCGAATTAAAGAATAATCAAGTTCAGCTCCATTAGTTGCTAACTGAACTAACAAAAGTTTCTCCTTATTACTTGGGTGTATATCTGCGGTTTTAATGCTTAAAACCTCAACTCCTGTTCGTTTAGGTGTTCCAACAACAACAACTTGATTTCCTTTTGTATAAACATCTGTGATATTTGTTTGAAACACAACTATATACAGATCAAGATCTGCTTCATTCCTATCAGTAGGAAAAGAAATACCTACATTCTGTGTGAAATCTAATTCGGCTGAAAGTCCAAAGGCGTAATAAGGGAATATGCGGTGAAGAGCATAGTATATTCGAGAAGGAATATAGCTCCATCTTCCACTCGTGCTATGCCAGTCTTCTTCATATATTGGTCTAATATAGTTCGGTTCGCTTTTCATTACTTGGAAAGGGATTTTTGTTCCTTCTTTTAACACTTCTGAAATAGGGATTACATCGGTAGGGAAATGCACCTCTGTCCCCTTTTCAAACGGGAAAGGTGAATCAAGAATAGTGGTGGGTTCGGGTGGTTCGAGGAAATCTAAACGTTGTTCCAATTCCTGAATTCGTTCCTGTTCACTTTTATCACTATTCGGTTGCGAGAAAGATACCTCCATCGATTTTGTATTTATGGACTTACTGTACACAAATAAGCTTAAAATAATTGAAAAACAAATAATATAACCAAACCTTGTTTTTAACATATTCGAATCACCTCACCATATTATCTGCTTTTACGAGGGTCTTATACGTAAGATTAGTTATTAAAATAACGGGTGTTTTACTTCATTTAGGGGTTAAAACACCCTTTCCTAATTTAATTAAACGGAGCAGGTTAGTTGAAGAGTGTTATTTATCTTGTGTTCAACAATCGGGCCAGGTTGTTGAACAACGCCAATCAATCTACTTTTAGGAGTTTATAATGAAAAAAATTAATTTTCCTATAATTTTTGTTTTAATAGTTCTTTTATTTTTATTTGTAACTTTTTTTCTTCAATATGAATACTTATTTGTAACTCGTTTGGTTTTAGTTATTTTTACAATAGTATTTTTTGTGATTGAAATAA
>DYWT01000172.1 GCA_020742515.1 Sporosarcina psychrophila | reverse complement strand
TATATGTTGAACAAATGAATACGGCGTATATGCTTTACAAGGGCTTTTGAGAGGCCACTGAAAAAGCCCCAATACTTAGAGCAAATTAGAATTCCTGCCAATACCGCTTCGACGCTTTGTGGATGCCTCCCGCGATAAGCCAGAAAGAAGATCCCTTTCAGTCTTATCGCTCCGGCTACCACGAAGACGCGCCTTCGCTGGATGGTCTGTGTGAGAAAGCGCATTTTATTAGCTGTGAAGAAATCCGCAACCTAGATTGCGGATTTCTTCACTATAATTATATATGTTGAATCCGGTATATATACTGAGCGAAGGCGCCTTAACAGGGGTAGCCAACCGAACAACGAAGAGTTCGGTTTGTATAATCTCTGCGTTCTTTGCAGAAATTATACAGTTAATGTCAAGAGGTTATTCCAGATAGGTTAAAGAAAACCGCATCTGGCTTATGGCAGGAGGCATCCCCTAGCGTCGTAGCGGTTCAATGGAATTCTTTATTTCAATTTATATAGTATCAAATAGTAATCACCTTACAATCTCACCATATACATCTCAAAATGACAGTTCTCTCGATAATGAACAACCTAGCGAAAGGCATCCCCAAAGCGCCAAACGTTCTACAATCCACATCCCGAATTACAACTCTCTTCTTATTGAGCACCGCAGCAGATTCAATAGGATTCTTTAATTCAACATATATAGGCACTTCTTGTACAATTACTTTGGGATTGCTTGGATTGAACGACATCTATATGATTACCGAGATGTCTTGATGTGTAGGGATGCGACAGGCAACTATTCGCAACAGGATTAACTAGGAGCAATGAACTGCAATTCCTAGCCACACACTTGCCTCTCGGTAAAGATGTCATGAACAGTTCGCCGAAAGCGAACCGGAAATGATCAGGTAAAAAAGGCATCAAAAAAAGCGTGACAGTCATAATAGACTTTCCACGCTTTTAACGTATTTACAGCTCCTGATAATTCCTCTGATGTGTCCCGCCGTCTTTTACATCCGCATGATACAATGCTTTCAACGCGAAACTCTTCTCTAAGTCAAGCTCAGCCATTATCTGTTTCAGACGTTTCGCTAGCTCCTTATCATTCTTTACAAGCTGCTCCATTTTCGTTCTTGAATATTTCAAAATCTGATTCCTCCCCCGTACTAAATTTGTCTTTACAGTATACCACCTATTTAAGGTCATTCGCCCAATTCAGATTTGCTATACTAAAGGTATTAGCCAAAAACAGACAGGGGCGACATCATGTATAAAACAATTGGCATACTTGCACACGTAGATGCAGGAAAAACAACTTTCTCTGAACAACTGCTTTATCACACAAAAAGCATTAAACAAAGAGGGCGCGTTGACCATCAAGACGCCTTTCTCGACAGCCATACAATTGAAAAGGAAAGAGGCATTACAGTTTTTGCAGACCAGGCATCCATTTCCTATAATGGCTCCACCTACTACATTATCGACACACCTGGACACGTCGATTTTTCCCCTGAAATGGAGCGGGCCATTCAAGTGATGGACTATGCCATCATCATTATTAGCGCAAGCGACGGCGTGGAAGGCCATACGGAAACCGTCTGGCAACTGCTTCGCAAACATCAGGTTCCTACTTTCTTCTTCATCAATAAAACCGATCGTGAAGGAACAGACATCGCAAGTGTACTCCATGAAATTCGCACCAATCTATCGGAAAACGTCTGTGATCTTACATCCTCTTTCAAAGAAGGAATTATGCAAGAGGAACTCATTGAATTTATCGCAGAACGTGATGAAGCACTGCTTGAAACCTATATGGAATCAGGGTATGACAAGGATCTATGGCTTGAAACATTAAAGAAAATGATTAGCGACAATAAAACCTTCGCTCTGTCCAGTGGTTCTGCACTAAAGGACATTGGCGTCATGGCGTTTTTCGAGAAACTCGATTTATTGACAGCAGCTTCTTACGACGATGACAACGAGTTCGCCGCCCAGGTCTATAAAATCCGCCATGATGACAGCGGAAACAGGGTCACCTTCCTTAAATCATTAAGCGGCACGCTACGTGTCAGAGACGAAATAAACTATGGAGATTACACAGAGAAAGTCACACAAATACGCGTCTATAATGGCAATAAATTTAAAGCAATTGACCATGTTCATGCCGGTGAACTGTTTGCAGTTACTGGATTAACACAAGCATCCATTGGGGACGGTGTTGGAGCACTAAAAGAAAAAGCGACCTTTGACATGATGCCTACCCTTAAGTCGAAAGTGATTTTCGACGCTGCCATCCATGTGAAAGAAGTACTTCGATGTTTTAACCTACTCGATGCGGAGGATCCTTCTTTGCGCGTCTTCTGGGATGAACATTTTCAAGAAATTCATGTTCATGTTATGGGTGTCATCCAGCTCGAAGTACTCCAACAAATTGTTAACGAGCGTTTTTCGATTCAAGTCTCTTTCGGCGAACCTAAAATACTTTATAAGGAGACCATCGAAACAACCGTAACGGGTTATGGTCATTTTGAGCCTTTAAGGCATTACGCGGAAGTCCATCTTTTGATGGAACCTGCAGAAAGAAATAGCGGCATACAGTTTGATAACGTCTGTCACGCCAATGACTTGTCTATCGGTCACCAAAATTTGGTACACAGTCATTTATTTGAACGGGATCATCATGGCTTATTAACCGGTTCAGCTCTCACTGATGTGAAAATAACCTTGCTGACGGGACGTGGTCATAACGAGCACACATCCGGCGGTGACTTTAGAGAAGCTGCTTTCCGGGCATTGCGACAAGGTCTAGAACAAGCGAAAAATACACTGCTAGAACCGTACTACGATTTTAAAATAAAAGTAGATCTGGATAATATGGGAAGGGTTCTGTCTGATATCCAGCAAGCACACGGCAACTTTGTTGCACCTGAAACCATCGGGGATAAAGTACTTATAAAAGGACGGGTCCCTGTAGCTACCTTTATGAACTACAGTGCCGCCTTCGCTTCATTCACCCACGGTAAAGGGACACTCAGTCTGTTATTCGGCGGCTATGACCGTTGCCACAATGAAGAACAAGTCATTGAAAGAATTGGATACAACAAAGAAGCGGACCCCGAGTATTCGTCCACTTCCATCTTTTGCGCCAAAGGAAAAGGCTACCCCGTCCCCTGGAAAGAGGCAAGGGACGCGATGCATTGTTTATAAAGTAAAGCCGTGTTTCTCTTGAAACACGGCTTTACTTTTGTCGGATCATTCACCGAAACGAAACACTAAAAATAGTTCATTCGGATCTTTTTCATACATGCTGGATACCTTCACTCCCTTTATCAGTTCAAAAGGGGTGCTCGTCTCAAGGAACTCGATATAATCGCTAGTCGGGTAATAAAGGATTATATCAACGGACCTTTTCTGTTGTTCGACTGAAAGAAGGATATTATCAATGACTGTCATGAAAATTTGAATGGAAAACGGATTGAAAAAGTAAAATCGATTATCCTTCGCCTCCACTTCATACTCTTCCGCCAGACAACGTTCAAAGCGAATAAAGGCGCTTGATTGCTTGGCCTTTTGCATGTAACTCGCCTGGTTTTCAAGTGCTTCCTGATACAGCTGCCCACTCATTTCAATCCCCGTAACCGAAACACCAAATCGGTTATGTATATAAAAGGGTAGTCTTCCTTTGCCACATCCAAAATCTACGAGCTTGTCCGTGCTCTTTAGTTCATAGTCTTGAAAAAACTCATCTAGCGCCTTGTAAGGTGTCGCTTCATAGCGGTTATAATGAGAGGATTGATGCAGCCATTCCCGCGTTCCTACGGTTTTAATGCGTAGCAACCGATCGTATTCTTTATCATACATAGCCATTCCTCCCAACGTGTTTATACCCATTGTATCTTAACAGAAGAAAAAATCACCGACATTTTAAAAACGAAGTCAAACTTTTACCCGATGAATAGTTGGACCTGTATTCAGCGGGTAATTCCAACTATATAAGCTGAAGGACTGAACCCGCTGTATAAACGAAGCGAAGGTGCCTTAAGAGGTGCAGAGGTGCAATGGAGTTCTTTACTTCAACATATATATGAACACCTTAATTTAATTGTTTTAAAAAATCAGTCTACTATAGGTTGCCAGTATGGTATAATCCCCCGTATATGTAAATTCCATTAAATAAGAGTCGACAGAGAGGAGCGGATGGCATGGACACCAAATCATTACAAGCGTCTGTGACATTATTAGCTGGATTTCAGTGGCTATTCTTTATGTTTGCCAATACGGTCGTCATTCCAATCTCGGTTGGCGCGGCTTTTCAATTGGAGTCTGTTGAAATTGTTTCTGCAATCCAACGCTCCTTCATTTTCACGGGGGTAGCTTGTTTGCTGCAAGGACTTATTGGGCATCGCTTGGCGATAATGGAGGGACAATCTGGATTATGGTGGGGCGTCATTTTAAGCTTGGCAGCCACTGCAAGTGCAATGAATCTTGAACTAACTACGATTGGCGGAAGCATAGCAGTCGGAGTTATAATTTCGGGCATTCTCGTTACAGCCTTTGGTGTTTTAGGCATGGGAGAAGTTTTAAAAAAGTGGTTTACGCCCATTGTAATGTTCGTCTTTCTTTTACTATTGGCCAATCAGCTCATCACGATTTTCCTGAAAGGGATGATTGGTCTAAATACTGGAAATTTCATCGATGTAAAGGTCGCCTGCTTTTCATTTACTCTCGCCGCACTGACAATCCTTATCCATGTGAAAGGGAAAGGCATTATCAGCAGTTTAAACCTGCTCATCGGGATGACAGTCGGATGGATAGGAGCTATCCTATTATTTCCTGCGGAAGTAACAGAGACTATCAAAACAACTCCCTTCCTTACTTGGTTTCCTTGGGGGCAACCCGCCTTTGAGTGGGGTATTGTTATTACGGTCGTCATTACAGGGTTACTCAATACCACGAATACGATTGCCACATTAAAAGGGGCGGAAGATATTTTTGAAAAGGAGACGACACCCAAGCAATACCGAGCTTCCTTTATGTTGACGGGACTGCTATCGACGGCTTCAGGCGCTCTTGGACTCGTCCCTTATGCACCATACGCCTCCTCGTTAGGCTTTTTGCAGTCAACAGGCATTCGTGAAAGGGCTCCCTTTTTTGTAGGATCCGTATTATTCATCTTCTTGGGGATGGTTCCGCAATTAAGTGCCTTCTTCTCAACAATTCCGCATAGCGTTGGTAACACGGTATTGTTCGTCGCTTATTTACAGCTTTTTCGTTCAGCAATCCGCAATATTGAAGGATTGACATTTGAACCTACAACCGTCTATCGCATTGCCTTGCCTGCGCTACTTGGGCTATCAATCATGTCACTTCCAGCAACTGTTTTTACAACGATTCCGCAACTAATAAGACCTATCCTGTCGAATGGCATGCTCATGGGGATTCTGGTCGCGCTCTTTATGGAGTTCCTGTATTATGTTGGTAATAAGAGCCGTGTGAAGTTGTAAAGAACACTGTTCATAGAAAAGCACATAATTTCAGAAGCTTTCTCCTCTGTCACCATGTGCTTTTTCGATTGTTTCATACTCATAAAATTAAGCTATTTGAGTCAATTTCATAATTGCTTATTTTAAATAAAAGTACAAACATTAACGTGTTTTAGCAATTAATTATTCGTTTATGTGAATGAGTTCCGTTGATGGTGACGGAAGGCGGCGACTCCAGCGGGAACAGAAGGCAAAGATAGGAAGAGAAAGTTCACTCTTCCTTAGCTGAAAGTCCTGCAGGAACGCAGTGACGAGAAGATTGAAGCCTTGCCCGCGGGGCTTATAGCACAGAAGACCTTTCAAAAAAAACAGATAATCGTCAGATCTATTTGTGATACTTAACTTCTCTAGTGGGGAGCCCTCGTATTCCTAACCTTTCTTGATTCCTTTCTCTTGTTGCTTGTAGTGGAAGCGCTCGACTCCTGCGGGAATAGCATGAGCCTTGAGACCCCACAGGGAGTGAAGCGGACGAGGAGGCTCAAGCCATGCCCGCGGAAAGCGAGCGCTGGAACGAAAAGCAATTGCCTCGGGTTATTCTTTATTCCCCCACCAATTTCTTTAGAAATTACTTGACCAGAGGTAAGAAAGCGTCCGCTTGGAGTGGACATCAACCTTGTTCGGGTTTTAATACAAAATCCTCTAGTATGGAATTGATTCATTTGTATATTTTTTCTTCAGCGATAGAGCTAATGAAACAGCCGTTAATGCCAGGATAACGATAACTGTTCCATCAAGAACCGCAGTAGATCCGCCTTTGCCTAAAAACTGAATTAAATTGTGCAACGTATGAAATAGTATTAACGGATAAATGCTACCATTTTTAATGAATAGTTGTGCTAACACAATACCTATCAGGAATGCGTAAACCAGTTGAAGCACCGTTTGCCCAATACTCTGCCCTGATAACAAGTTTAGGACGTGTGTTAATGAAAATAATAGGCTAGACGTCAATATTGCCGGTACTATCCCTAAAGGTAATAAGATTTTTATCATTATCCCTCTGTAAATACTTTCCTCAACAAAACCAACTAAAGTTGCAAAGCCAACATAGAAAGCAATTGTTTCTATGGGCACGTAATCGAACCCTTGAAAACATAAAATAACCAGGATGGCGAGGAGAGGTAAATAATAAAGCCAATTTGTTCTTACCTCACCGACTTCGAAACCAAAAGAAGTCCATTTTCCTTTCCGAGTAAAATAGATGATAAGAACTAATGCAGTTGGAATGAATGATATCAATATCGGAGAGTTGTAGCTTAACTGGTTAATAGTTGCAATTGCTCCAGCTATAAAAACCGCCAATAAAAAACTAACTTCAACCATAATAATACTTTTAATAGGGTTTTTACGGAAATAAGACTTGTCGTTTTCCATTAAACATCTTTCCTCCTTATGATATCCTCTAACCAATCCAGTTCCATTTCAAAATGTCTGACACCATATTGCAAAACAGATAAGCGATAATAGAAGTCCTGAGGATTGGTAATCCCCTCCAATTCTCCTATAACAATCTTTTCGACTTCTTTCAGCTTATGCCGCTCACTTTTCAATTTGTTTTGATATTCTTTTAAAAGGAAAGTTTGTTTTTCTTCATCGAGGTAGTCTAAAAAGAAAATTCTTAGTAAATGTTCATTTTTGGAACTTTTCAGTGGTTGCTTAAGCCATTCAACGAATGCCACCTCCCCATCTTTCTGTAATGTATACATTTTTTTATTTTTATTGTCGCCTTTTACCTCCTCCACGATTACATACTCTTTTTCTTCGAGTCTTTTTAACGCAGGATATAAACTTCCAAAACTTGTACTGTAGAAAAATCCAACCGTAGAATCAATCGTCTTCTTTAACTCATATCCAGTCATTGGCTGTTCACGTAATAACCCTAGAAGTATATGTTCAAGCATTACATCACTCCTTGTGTATATCTAAACTATATATCGTTTAGATATATTATGTGGCAATATTTCAAATATTGCAATGTTTTTTATTTGTGGTGATGTCATACCTCTTTTTTTCAAATGTCTAAACATTTCAACCGCAGCACTCCTAGCAATTCTAAACTATATAAATTGAACAAATGAATACCTACATAAGCTGAGTGAAGGCGGCTTCAAGGGGATTATTTATATCAACATAAATAGTGGTTATATTCATTCGACAAAAAGCACATAATTTCAGAAGTTTTTCCTCTGTCATCATGTGCTTTTCGATTGCAATTATATTTATGGCAGGATGAATTATTTCACACTGCCTCGAGCAAACTCTATACTACCTTTTGACGGAAAAACCATTTGCCAACCTATGAGGACCACTGCAAGAAGCAGAACGAGATAGACATAAATCCCATACTCGAACACGTTGGCAATGAGATGACCCACTACAAATACACCGGTGACCAAGCTGAGCAGTAGCATTTTAGCCCCACCAGCTTCTTGGGTAAATTCAAATGACTTTGAAAAAGGATACTCCTCGTCATTAACAAGTTTATATGTAACAAGCGTTTGACCGATTCCAGCTAACAAAACCACAACTAGGTCTGGTAGTATTCTCACCGAAAAAATCCAAGTAAACACACAACTAAGTAAGAAAAGGACAGGTACATACAACTTCACCAACAATGCTTTTAATGCCCCACTGTAAGCAGATGAGATTTGGTAAATGGGAGCTGCCTTGAAAAGCCAACTGCCTTTATAATTCCCTGAATACCTTAGCATGAGAACAACGTTCGGTATCATCAGGTTGCAAAAATAGATAAATAAAAATGAGTTACCTGTTCCAATATCCGCCAACGTTCGGTCACGTAATTCATTAAAGATAAAGATGAACGGAAAAATAATTGACATACCTAGGGCCGGATACACTTTTAACTTGAATTCTCTTTCTTGTTTCATCATAAGCGCGGCAAAACGAAAGAACACTCTCTCCTCATTACGTCGGCATGTTATTCTCGCCCACAACTCATCCAGTCGATTGCTTTTCTTTTTTCTTTTTCTCGTATCACTCATTAACTTTTCTAAATTCCGTTCAAAAGAAGGCATCAACCGAGCATAACAATAAAACGCAATAAGTGGAATACATACAGCAAGAACCACAAAACCAATCATGTAATTGGTAAAATTATGCGCCAGCAACAATTCAAAAGGCGCACCATACCAAATTGGCGGTATGAACAGATGCCACCAACTAAATATATACGTCATATTCAAGTCAACAAACTCAAATGACCGGATCAGTATTTGGTAGCCCACGATAACTCCAACGGATAAAAGAATTTGCACGTAGTTAATAATATCCTTTAGTCTTTCACCATCGAAAAATCGTAAGACAAACAAATAAAGCAACGAAGTTAACACAACGACAAAGAGCATTGTAAACAATAGCCCGGCTAAAAAAATGAGCATAAAAATAACGCCGTGACTAAAAAGGCTGACGAGGACCGGGATCGTAACAAACGCCCCCGTTATGAAGGTCATATAAATCATGACATGGACAATTTTAGCCGCACCAATCGTCTTCCCGCTAATTGGTTTCGTTTGTAAAATGTTTTTGTCCCTCACATCGAGCAATACAGTCGAAAAATCAGAAATCATGGAAGTCATTAAAATAAACATAATCATGCCAAAGACAATGCTCATTTGAAAGATATAATTATCTCCAAGCACAATAAACGGGATTAACATAATCCCATATAATCCGTAGATCCAAAGAGATTTTAAAAACTGATTGCCGTCCTTCCTTTTTCTCGCATCATTAAATATTGTCGGTACTCTTCTTTCATCCATCGTCAATTTAACACATAATATTTTTTGCATCGCTTCATAGTCAATCCCAAATTTTATAAACATGTTCTTGAATAAAGCAAGGAACTTTAATGATTGAAAGTTACGCATGTACCTGCTCCTCTTGGACAATTGAAACAAAATTTTCTGCTCTGTTTTTATGCTCGGTAAACCCGGTCAATTGATTGAAAATCTCCGCAAGGGTCCCTTCTTCACTCATTTCTTGTAACTCCTTAAAACTACCATCTGCAATGACCTCACCCTTAACAAGCAAAACAATCCGGTTGCTGATTTTCTCAACGAGATCCATGATATGTGAAGAATAAAAAATTGTTTTTCCCCGCGCTGCAAGTTGCAATAAAATCTCCTGAATGACCATCATACTGTTTGCGTCTAACCCGCTTAACGGTTCATCTAAAAACAATAAATCTGGATCATGAAGTAAACTCGAAATAATGAGGACCTTTTGCTTCATTCCTTTTGAAAACGAAGAAAGTCTCGTATGAATGACGTCTCCTAACTCAAATTCATGCATTAGTTTCGTCGCTTTTTCTTCTGCATGGGCACGATTCATTCCGTAAAGCTCGGCAGTAAATATCAAATACTCACTCGCCGTCAAATTATCATACGCCTCAGCATTTTCCGGTACGTAGCCGATCTTTCGTTTGTACGATGGATCGCCCAAAGCAATATCCTGACCAAAAATTTCAACTTCGCCTCGGTAATTATCAATTAAACCTAGCATAATTTTAACCGTTGTACTCTTTCCCGCACCATTTGGACCGATATAGCCAATAATTTGACCTTTGGACACTTCCAAATTCACACCATTTAGTACACGTTTTCCCCCATAATCCATCGTTACATTTTTAAGAGACAATATCTTTTCAGCTATAGATTCCATTTTCGCACCTCTCAAACATAATTATTCTACTATTCTATCACTTATTCGCCCTGGATTATGACTGACTTCCTAATTAAACCAAACCCCTAGACTGAATTCCTAATTTATGTTAATATAATATAGTTACTGAGGGTAACTATATTTTACAGGAGGTGTTTAAGATACAGATTTATCAAAGATTCTTTCATCAACTATTGCTGTTATACCGCCCCTTTGAGAATCACCTCAATTTGCAGCTTGCCAAGCACGATCTGTATAGAGCGCAATGGTCCATTCTGTATTACTTATCCAATAATGATTCCGCAACGCTAGTGGAGCTTTCCCATTATCAAAGTGTCGAGAAACCCACCATTACGAGGACCATTAACCGTTTGGAAGAACTGGGCTATGTAGAGCATATTCCCGGCAAAGACAAACGTGAAAAAAGAATGAAGCTTACAGATCTTGGGAAAATAGTATATAAGGACGTCCGGGTGACGATTGACCAATTTGAACAGGACATTTTACAAGGAATTTCAGAAGAGGAACAACTCGAGACAATCCGTGTTATGGAAGGAATACGAAACAATCTTATCGGATAAGGAGACAAACATATGACTCAAACAAAACCTAAATTATGGACGAAGGATTTCATCGTTGTTTCCTCTGTCAATTTTATCTTAACGTTAATCTTTTATTTATTAATGGTGACAATTGCCGTTTACGCAGTGGCTGAATTCAATGCGACTACAAGTCAGGCCGGCCTTGTAACAGGAATCTTTATCATTGGAACTTTGATTGGGCGGTTATTTATCGGACGCTTTATCGATTCGATTGGTCGCAAAAGAACTTTATTCATTGGCCTTATTTTTTTCACACTGACAACCACTTTATATTTTGCAAATTTCGGCCTTACCTTCCTGCTTATTAATCGTCTAGTCCACGGGATTGCATTGGGTGTGGCGAGCACAGCAACAGGAACGATAGTGGCTCAAATTATACCGACAACACGAAGAGGAGAAGGCATCGGCTATTACAGTATGAGCGCGACACTTGCTACCGCAATCGGGCCTTTCATTGGTCTCTTTATGAGCCAGCATACAAGCTATCCTGTGATCTTTGGCTTCTGTCTGGTATTAGGGGTCATTTGTTTGCTAACAGCCTTCTTCCTGCGTGTGCCAGTGGTAGAGAAAGCAACAGATACAGTGGCGATAAAAGGATTCAAACTTTCCAACTTTATTGAGCCAAAGGCACTGCCAATTGCTGTCGTTACGCTTGCAGTCGCTTTTTGTTACTCTAGTGTCCTTTCATTTATCAATTTCTATGCAATTGAAATCAATCTGGTTGAAACAGCCAGTTTCTTCTTCGTTATATACGCAATCGCAGTATTGGTATCACGTCCTTTTACTGGACGCTTAATGGACGTGAAAGGGGCGAACTATATTATGTACCCTGCTTTTCTGATCTTTGGAGCGGGAATGTTGCTTCTGAGTTCAGCAAGTAGTGGTTTCACTTTGTTAGCAGCCGGTGCCCTTATCGGTCTTGGTTTTGGGAATATGCAGTCAAGCACCCAGGCCATTGCGGTTAAACTAACTCCTACCCATCGTTTGGGACTGGCAACGTCGACTTTCTTCATTGCATTGGATGCGGGACTCGGGTTTGGTCCATATCTACTTGGTTTCATCATTCCCGTAACAGGATACAGTACGCTATATGTCATCATGGGTGTGTTGGTTCTCGCTACTTCAGTTCTTTACTACTTTCTTCATGGAAAGAAAGAACGCGCGACCTGGGCTTAAATTTAATGAAAGCGCAAAAAAAGGGGTATCCTGTACGTGGATATCCCTTTTTTGCGCTTTCGCTTATTACATCTTCAAATGATGTATTTTATAGCTGCTCATTTTCTACAATCTCAACAAATTTAGTTGAGGCAGGCGATAGAGGTACACTTTTCAAAAAACATACGCCTACATTTCTCCTTGGTATTTCTTCAGTTAGTTGTACTTCTGATAATAGTCCTTTCGTTAAATAGTCTTGAGAAAACTCTTTCGTCACGCAAGCGATCCCTAAATTAATTTTTGCAAACTCTAATAATAAGTCATGGGAGCCTAATTCAAATTCCGGCGCTATCTGTATACCTTTCGAAATCAGATAATCCTCTACATACTTTCTAGAATTTGATTTTGATTCAAGAAAAATCAATGGGAGTTTGACTAATTCATGAAGACTTAACGGCTTTGCTAATATTTTCTTAAATCTTTCTCCGTAAACAAATGTATCCTGGATTTCAAAACAGGGTCTCAGTTCCAATGTAGGATCGTCTACTGGAAGGTTACAAATGGCGATATCCACCCCTCCCGATTTTAAAATCGAGCAAAGTTCAATTGTCGTGCCATTTGCAATGGTAAACTTGATATTCGGGTATCTATTATGGAAAGCCTCTAAATAGGGAAGGAGAAAATATCTAGAAATAGTATCACCTACACCTATTTTTAATTCACCTGTCGTTAAATTTTTAAATTCTAAAATTTTTTCTTCCCCAACATGGAGTAAATTAATTGCCGAGTTAGCATACTCAAATAGAAGGTTGCCTTCATTTGTTAAAGAAACCCCTTTAGGTGTTCGATTAAAAAGACGTGTATCTAATTCCTTTTCCAATTGCTTGATCGCTTGACTGACTGCTGGTTGTGTCATGTAAAGTTCTTTAGCAGCCTCGGAGAAACTTTCACTTTTCCCTACCTTACAAAATACTTTATATAAATCTAATTTGCTGACCACATAACCACTCCTTATACCTACCATTTGATATATTAATTTTACTTATACCATTAGAGTAATGTATATTACAAGTGGGTAGTTAAATAATAGCAATTATACCTCGGCGTAATTGCGTCCCAATTTTGATTTGCGCTTGCGCGATTAATTCCTTTCAAGATTTGTGACGTCCGGTTGAAGCAAGGTAAGTAAACTTGATAATTTGAAGGAGCGATACTATTGGAAAGAGTAGTTGGTACAGTTGTAAGAGGCCTTCGTTGCCCAATAATAAATCGAGGCGACAATATAGAAGAAATCGTTGTAGATAGTGTGTTAAAAGCTTCAGAAGTTGAAGGCTTTACCATTAATGATAAAGATATCGTTACAATAACAGAATCAATCGTTGCTCGTGCACAAGGGAATTATGCATCCATCGATAATATTGCCAAAGACGTAAGTTCAAAGTTTGGTGAAGAAACTGTCGGCGTTATATTCCCAATCTTAAGCCGTAATCGTTTTGCAATCTGTCTTCGCGGCATTGCAAAAGGCGTTAAAAAAGTTGTTTTAATGCTTAGCTATCCATCTGATGAAGTTGGTAACCACTTAGTGGATCTGGACATGCTTGATGAAAAAGGAATTAATCCTTGGACAGACGTTTTAACAGAAAAACAATTCCGTGATCATTTCGGATATGGTAAACATACTTTTACAGGTGTTGATTATATTGATTACTATAAATCGTTAGTTGAGGAATATGGTGTTGAATGTGAAGTTATTTTCTCAAATAATCCAAAGACTATTTTAGATTACACAAAACATGTTCTTGCTTGTGATATACACACGAGATTTAGAACTAAGAAAATACTAAAAGCAAACGGTGGAATTAACGTTTATAGCCTCGACGACATATTAGCTAAGTCTATTGATGGCAGTGGATATAATGAAGACTATGGTTTGCTCGGATCAAATAAATCTACAGAAGATGACGTTAAACTTTTCCCACGTAATTGCCAACCTACAGTGGACAAAATACAGCATATGCTTAAAGAAAAAACAGGTAAAAATGTTGAAGTCATGATTTATGGAGATGGCGCATTCAAAGATCCAGTAGGTAAGATCTGGGAACTTGCGGATCCAGTTGTATCACCAGCTTACACAGCAGGGCTTGATGGTACCCCTAATGAAATCAAGTTAAAATACCTTGCTGATAATAATTTTGCTGATTTAAGAGGCGAAGAACTGAAACAAGCTGTATCCCAATTCATTCGTGATAAAGACGAGGATCTAGTAGGCTCGATGGAAGCACAAGGTACGACACCAAGAAAACTTACCGATCTTATTGGCTCTCTATCCGATTTAACATCAGGGAGCGGAGACAAAGGTACACCGATTGTCTTTATCCAAGGGTATTTTGATAACTTTACGAAATAATATAAAATAACGTAATGCCAGGTACTCGAATGTTTCAACATTCGAGTACCTGGCATTTTTTTAAAAGATAAGAAATTATAAGTTTTTGAACCTGGAGCAATGTCTAGCTCCAGCGCCTAGTCCCTCGGGTATACCAAGGCGCTTGCGCTTTTCTTATTTCTCCAATACCGCAAAATAATTTCCTTCATTATCTGCAAAGTTAAATACTCTGCCAGAAGGCATTGTTACAAGATCCCCTACTGTGATTTGTTTATTCGAAAATTCTTCGTATAACTTATCAAGATTATCCGAGAAAAACAGTAACGAAGGCGTTTGAAGATTTAATTCTGGCTGCATCTTGGCAATGAGTTCCTTATTGTGAAGTATGATACTTGTTTCCGCACCCCCTGTTGGAGCAATTTCAATCCATTTCATTCCTTGGCCGTTATCTTCTTCTGAAATAACGCTAAATCCTACCTTTTCCGTCCAAAATCTCACTGTCTCATCCTGGTTATTTACATATAGCATAACTTGACCGACTTTAGTAATCATATTCTTCTCTCCCTACTGGTAGTTTGTTTTGCAAACCCATACAAATTTATTTTTGTTATCGGCAAATAAACCCATGCATAATCGAACAATTCTTCTTCATTTAAATCGTTAATCGGCTCGCCTTGCTCCTTCGCCGTTGTAACGAGGTTTTATAAGTTGTAAGTTGCTCATCTACTTTTGAACGGCATTCGTCGATATATGCTTGTGTGTAGTTATTAATACTGAGCATATCTGGCTATGCGGTTGTTATATTCCTCGTTCAAGCGATGACAACGCGGCTAATTCAAGTATAGTATGTTCTTGACGGAAAGCAAATATGCTTTTCTCGAATTCAAGACTTGAACAATTGGTAGTACAAAAATACAAGACAATAATATGAAATCAGTTTAATGAGATAATATTAAAAAACATGAGAATAATTCTCAACACGTACGATGTATTAAGTGTGAGGGCCTTTACGATAAAAAAAGGGGTTAATTAGATGAGGATCACAAATGAAAACTTTATAAAGCATTTCAAAAAAAGTCATGTTAGTTTTCCAAGAGTCACTATTACGGTTTTCCATGAGAAAGCCACATCTATTACTACTACGCCAATTGTTAATGTATACAAAATGATAAGTGATGACGGGTCGCTTAAACTGGTTAAGGAATCCTACCCCATTGAATCAATGCAGTTTAATTTGAATAAATAATGTTTTGTCTATTAGTGGGTACAATTCTTGAAAAAGAATTGTACCCTTTTTAATTCCAGGCTGTATAAAGGGACTGATAAAGAAGGAGATTTCTTAACCGCTGTATCTCCCAATTTTAACAGTTTTCCCTCCACTTATGATAGGGTTCTCCGTGATGTGGCTAAGTGCGGTTTTTTATAAAAAAAGTACCTTGTCCATTTCACATGAATAAGATACTTTTAAAATTTGATTATTATTTTCGATCTGTACGTCAATATTTACCTTCAGTATTTCTCTAAATATCCGCAATCCTCTAATTCTCTAGCATAAGCATGTTTTTCTAAACCTGAAGAACGTTGAAATTTTTCAACAACATCTCTATCACTTTTATTAGCTACATCTATACACAGAAAAAGAATAGGACACTCACATATCCTATTCCCTTGCCACATTATTCTTTTGGAAATTTCGGTAAATAAATCATCGCCTTAAATAAATCACCATCTACTTGAACTACAAACTTTCCATGCTGGATGTGAATAAGGCTTTCCGCAATCGACAACCCTAATCCACTACCCTGGCTTGTTCTGGATTCATCCCCTCGTTTAAAGCGTTCCATTAGCTCATCAGCTGAAATATTTAATTCATATGCTGAAATATTTTTAAATGTCACGAGTATTTCATTCCCTACATCTTCAACATCAATATATACCCTTGATGCAGGCTGTGCGTATTTAAAAATATTCGAAAATAAGTTTTCGATGGAACGCCATAACAGTTTCCCATCAGCCTTCACATACACCTTTTCTGTTGGATGAGCTAACTTAAAATCTAATGCCGACGCTTCAATTTTTTCAT
>DYWT01000171.1 GCA_020742515.1 Sporosarcina psychrophila | reverse complement strand
GATTCCAAATGAATATCCCCCTACTGATTAAATTATCTTTTGTCTTTAGTATAACGCTTTGGTGCCTCTAGTAAAAGCTTTTGCTTTCTGTTAGCTTAAGTAATGGGGCTAGTATAGATGTATGGGCTCCGGCGTCAAGAGGATGAGGTCAGGCGCTTGTGCTTGTTTTAAAAGAAAAAATATACGTTTTTCACCTTGGAGCAATGTCTAGCTCCGGACGCAACTCTTCGGGACATAAGTCGATTTGCTGTGGGGTTGAAGCATGTTTCCTCGCAAACCGTCATATGCCTGACGATGCTGGACGGTGCCTTGCGCTTATCTTATGCGTAGTGTCAAAGGGAAAACGCTTGCTTTTTCCGGTTTCGGAAGATACAATTTATTGATAATAACCATTAAGAAATAAAAGTTTGATGGGGGCGTCCTCATGGATATAGAATTGCAGGAAACATATCAGGAAAAGGCATTGAAGCAACTCCAAGCTGATGCTGATAAGATTGGTCAACTAATAAAGGTGCAGATGGACCATTTGACGATGCCTCAGTGTCCGCTCTATGAAGAAGTGCTGGATACACAAATGTATGGCTTGTCTCGTGAAATCGACTTTGCTGTAAAGCTAGGGTTGATTGATCGTCCGAAAGGCAATGAAATTCTTTCTTTATTGGAGAAAGAAATGACAGTCCTGCACGAAGTATATACGAGAAAATAAGCCGAAAACTCAAACTGACATAATGGTTTGAGTTTTTTGTTTAATGAAAAAGAGGTACCCTATGAAAACATATGCTAAAAAGCTATTTCGCTATTTTGATTTTCCGTTATTTTTTGTCTATCTGCTGCTTTGTTTTTTCGGGCTTGTTATGATTTACAGCTCAAGTATGGTTGTTGCGGTAGGGCGATATGATTATCCGGCTGATTATTATTTGCAAAAACAGTTGTTAAATTTGAAACTTGCTATACCGGCTTTCTTTGTGGCGGCTTTTTTTCCGTACAAAAATTATAAACGGAAAAATTTAATGGTTTTTGCTGTAATAGGGATGCTTTTTCTATTGTTTCTTGTTCATTTCGTTGGTTCGGGTGAACATGTCGGAGCGACAAGTTGGTTAAAAACACCTATTGGTAATCTGCAACCCTCGGAAGTTGCGAAGTTAATCCTAATTGTCTATTTTTCAGGGATTTTTGCAAAAAAATACGAGTCTGGTACAATCGACAATATTAACCAATCGATATTACCGCCTGTTGTCATTTTAGTATTAGCGGTCGGTTCTATCATGCTAGAGACAGACATCGGGAGTTCGTTTATTATCATCGTAACTGCACTTTCTGTCTTGGCGGCAAGTGGTATTAAAAAAAGGACCTTTATGAAAATTAGCGGAATCATTTCGGTGGGCCTTGTCTTTGCAGCGCTTGTCCTTTATTTCAAATGGGAAACGATCATGAATGAAGGTAGGGCAGGCCGTATATTATCATTCCTGAATCCATTCGATTATATCCAAGGGTCTGGTTATCAGATCGCGAACGGCTATATTGCTATCGGTTCTGGAGGTTTGCAAGGGAGAGGGCTTGGCAATTCCATTCAGAAAAGAGGTTACTTACCTGAACCGCAAACGGATGTGATTATGGCGGTTATTTCTGAAGAATTAGGTCTACTCGGTGCCATCGTCGTTATTGGAGGTCTTGGCTTTATTGTATTAAGAGCTTTATTAATATCCCTTCAAGCAAAAGATCCTCACGCACGGATGCTTGCAGCTGGAATTGGAAGCATGATAGGAATTCAAACATTCGTGAATTTGGGCGGTCTGATGGGATTGCTACCGCTTACAGGGGTGACCCTGCCATTCATTAGCTATGGCGGAACATCAATTATTCTGTTATCTTTGTCTTTAGGAATATTAACGAATGTCTCAATGTTCGTAAAATATGAAAAAAACAAATAGAAAAGGAAGTGCCTTGTGATGGAACAGATTAAGAAAATCCTCGTAGCCAACCGTGGAGAAATAGCAATACGAGTTTTTCGTGCTTGTACCGAATTGAATATTCCAACGGTAGGTATTTATTCAACTGAAGACAGTGGGTCATTTCATCGTTACAAGGCGGACGAGTCTTACCTCGTCGGAGAAGGAAAGAAACCAATCGATGCTTATCTAGATATTGAGGGTATCATCGCGATCGCGAAAGACTCCGGAGCGAATGCCATCCATCCTGGTTATGGATTTCTAGCTGAAAACACGGAATTTGCAAGGCGTTTAGAAGAAGAAGGTATTATTTTTATTGGACCAAGTTCAAAACAGCTTGATATGTTTGGAGATAAAGTCAAAGCGCGTGAACAGGCTATAAATGCTGGAATTCCTGTCATACCAGGCAGTGATGGTCCAGTTTCTACGGTCAGAGAAGTCGAAACATTTGGCGAATCGAATGGCTATCCCATCATCATCAAAGCATCTCTTGGTGGCGGCGGGCGCGGAATGCGAATCGTCAATTCTGCAGACGAAGTAACTGAAGCTTTTGAACGTGCGAGGTCAGAAGCGAAATCTGCATTCGGTTCCGATGAAGTGTATGTTGAGAAATACATTGATAAGCCAAAACATATCGAGGTACAAATCCTTGGAGATACATACGGCAATGTTATTCATCTTTTCGAGCGTGATTGTTCGATTCAGCGCCGTCATCAGAAAGTCGTTGAAATTGCACCTTCCATTTCTCTTGAAGATGGATTGAGGGAAGAAATTTGCGATGCGGCAGTAAAAGTTATGAAAAATGTAAATTATAAAAATGCTGGAACCGTAGAATTTCTCGTATCCGATGGTCGATTTTATTTCATTGAAGTAAATCCGCGCATTCAAGTAGAGCATACAATCACTGAAATGGTGACAGGAATCGATATTGTCCATGCACAAATTCATATTGCGGATGGAAAAAACCTTCATGATGGTGAAACGGGTATTCCAAAACAAGATAAGATTCCATTATTCGGATTTGCAATCCAATCACGTGTGACAACAGAAGATCCGCTGAATGACTTTATGCCTGATACAGGTAAATTGATGGTTTATCGTTCAGGAGGAGGATTTGGTGTTCGTCTTGATGCAGGGAATGGATTCCAAGGTGCAATCATAACTCCTTACTATGATTCTCTGCTCGTTAAAGTATCTACATGGGGTATGACGTTCCGTGAAGCGGCTTCGAAAATGGATCGAAACTTGCAGGAATTCAGGATTCGCGGCATAAAGACCAATATCCCGTTTCTTGAAAATGTAGTAAAGCATAAAAATTTCCTGACAGGAAATTATAATACTAGCTTTATCGATACGACACCCGAATTGTTCCTATTCCCGAACCGGAAAGACCGCGGGACGAAAATGCTGAATTATATTGGTAATGTCACCGTTAACGGATTCCCAGGAATCGGGAAGCAGTCCAAGCCTTTGCTCCATCCTGTACGAAAACCAACTGTCGATCTTCTGGCACCACCAAAACCGGGAACAAAACAAATTTTGGACGAACGTGGGGCAGAGGGGCTTATCAAGTGGATTAAAGAGCAAGATGATGTGCTTTTGACAGATACAACATTCCGTGATGCACACCAATCCTTGTTGGCCACACGGGTCCGTACCTCCGACATGACTTCAATTGCAGCTGAATCTGCGAGACTTATGCCGGATCTGTTTTCGTATGAAATGTGGGGCGGAGCAACATTCGATGTGGCTTATAGGTTCCTGAAAGAAGATCCATGGGATAGACTGTTGAAACTGCGTGAACAAATTCCCAATGTTCTATTCCAAATGCTGTTCCGCGGAGCAAATGCGGTCGGCTACACGAATTATCCTGATAATGTCATCCGTGAGTTCGTTAAAAAATCTGCGGAAGCCGGGATTGATGTATTCCGCATTTTCGACAGTTTGAACTGGATAAAAGGGATGGAAGTCGCAATCGACGCTACACGTGAAGCTGGAAAAATTGCGGAAGCGGCCATTTGCTATACGGGCGATATTCTTGACGATT
The DNA here is from genome assembly GCA_020742515.1 of Sporosarcina psychrophila. Lineage (GTDB taxonomy): Bacteria > Bacillota > Bacilli > Bacillales_A > Planococcaceae > Sporosarcina > Sporosarcina psychrophila_B. The sequence continues at coordinate 9,766 of DYWT01000171.1, read as the reverse complement.
CACGCGCAAAATATACGGTAGGCTACTATAAAGAAATGGCAAAAGAACTTGAATCAGCGGGTGCGCATATTCTTGCTATCAAAGACATGGCTGGCCTCTTGAAACCAGAAGCTGCATATCGTCTCGTTTCTGAATTGAAAGCCACGGTCGATATTCCGATTCATTTACATTCACATGATACGAGTGGTAACGGTATTTATATGTATGCAAAAGCGATTGAGGCTGGTGTGGACATCGTAGACACGGCATTAGGTTCAATGGCGGGTCTAACTTCACAACCTTCGGCAAGCTCTCTGCTTTACGCGCTGCAAGGCGGTAAACGTAATGTGCGAGCTGATGTTAAGTCACTGGAAGACTTGTCGTACTACTGGGAAGATGTGCGGAAGTATTACCAACACTTCGAAAGTGGAATGATGAGCCCGCATTCGGAAATTTATGTCCATGAAATGCCTGGCGGTCAATATTCAAACTTACAGCAACAAGCGAAAGCGGTAGGACTTGGAGAACGCTGGGGAGAAGTGAAAGACATGTATTCCCGAGTTAATCTGTTATTTGGTGATGTGGTGAAAGTAACACCTTCATCGAAGATAGTCGGAGATATGGCATTATTCATGGTGCAGAATGAACTTGACGAGAAATCAGTTTTAGCACGCGGAAAGTCAATTGATTTCCCGGAATCGGTTATTGAGTTTTTCGAAGGATATATTGGACAACCATACGGTGGTTTTCCTGAAGAACTGCAGAAAGTCATTTTAAAAGAACGTCAAGCAATCACCGTGCGTCCGGGAGAGTTGTTGGAAGATGTTAATTTTGAAATGCTGCGGAATGAATTAAATCATAAGTTAGAGCGTCCTGTTACTAGTCACGAAGTACTTTCTCATGCTCTATATCCGAAAGTTTTCGAGGAATATTCTCAGACCAATCAGCAATTCGGCGATGTATCTGTTATTGACACGCCTGAATTCCTCTATGGAATGCGTCTCGGTGAGGAAATCGAAGTGGAGATTGAAAAAGGGAAAACATTGATTGTTAAGTTAGTGTCGATTAGTGAACCGCAATCGGACGCAACAAGAGTCATCTACTTCGAGTTGAACGGACAGCCGCGTGAAGTCATTATTGAAGACATGAGTGTAGAGTCTGTCACAGTCAGGAAGCAAAAAGCGGATACTTCAAATGATGCGCACATTGCAGCTACTATGCCAGGAACTGTTTTGAAAGTTGCGATTTCCAAAGGAGCAAAAGTGAAGAGAGGCGAACATTTACTTATCACCGAAGCTATGAAGATGGAGACTACTATCCAAGCACCTTTTGATGGCACTGTAAAGGAGATATATGTGTCCGCGGGAGAATCGATTGCGACAGGAGATCTGCTAGTCGAATTGGAACACTAAACGAAAAAACAAGAGCACCCGGATTTAATCTGGATGCTCTTGTTTTTTCAACTAGTGAATTGGGTAGACTTGTAGAAAGGACTGTTCTTCATTCACTTCTTCAGTTTACTTCTTGAAACAAGCAAAATCATATACGTCAACAAACCGAACAGCAGTGTGATGAACAGCGAATGGAGCAGAGCGATATAAAGATTCAGCCTTGTTAAAACAACTATCATTCCAGTCGTTGCTTGAAGCGCGACAAGTGTAAAGGCGCTAATCCAGCCCCAATAGATGATGCGCTGATTTTTATAATGCCGAATGGCGTGAATCATGATAACCAATATCCAGACAAAAATGAGTGCCGCTGCAGTACGGTGTCCCATCTGTACCCATTCAAACGAGCTGCGCGGAAGTTCAAAGGAACCGTTTCGGCATAATGGCCAGTCTAGGCAAGCAAGCCCCGATTCTGTATGACGAACGAGTGCACCAGTGTACACCACGAAGTATGAATAAATCGATACACCGAAGGTATGCCATTTCAACCGTTTTCCGATTTGTAACTTATCTGCATCAAACTTGCGGTCCACTTCAAAGATAAGAAGCGTCAGCAGAAAGACGGAGGCGAAAGATAAAAGTGAAATGCCGAAATGAAGTGCGAGTATGAAATCACCTTGCCCCCACATTACTTGAGCAGCACCAATCAATGCTTGTAATATAAGAAAGAATACAGCCGAAATTGCTAAGAACTTCGTTTCCCTAATATGTCCCAATGCCTTCCATGACCAAACAGCTAATATGACAATTAAAATTCCGACAGATCCAGTGACAAGCCGGTGTGAAAACTCAATCAATACATCGGCAGTGATTACATCGGGAATTAGCTGACCATTGCATCCGGGCCAATGTCTCCCGCAGCCCATGCCGCTATCGGTTTTTGTAACTAGAGCGCCGCCGAGTAGGATTAAAAGCATACCAACTGTTGAAGCGACAGCAAACCATTTTAAATATTTATTATATTGCAAAAAACGACACCTACTTTTTAAATGATGACCATTGTTTAAAAGGCCCCTGCTTTGTTGAAAAGATAAGATAGTATAAGTTTTTTATTCTGGAACTGTTTATAGACTCCAGGCGCTCACGCTTTTCTTATGATAACGAAGAACAGTCTAAAAGACAATGAAGAATGATTGAAAAAGGCTGAGTAACAGCCCTTTTCACAAATTGTTCATAAAAAAGACGCTTTAGCTTCACAAAAGGCATAGTGAAATGATTTACTATAGAGGAGGCCGTCGAATAAATGTGTCGAGATTACAAGGAATTTGGGAGAAATTTTGGATATGTATAGAAATGCTACCCAAATTTCGATATAGTTAAGTATAGCGATCAACGCTCACAACTTTGGAAGGAGGGGTAACTTGTCAAACGGTCATACAATTTCTACACCTGCCGATTCGACCGCAGTCACGTCGTCTCTATTTAAGGACTTTCTTGCGCTCATTAAAATCGGTATTGTTAATTCGAACATGATCACAACTTTCACCGGACTTTTCCTTGCGTTTCAATTCACCGGTAAAAACTTTCTACATAATATAGATCTGCTCGTTTATGCTCTTGTCGGATCAGGATTGATTATTGCCGGTTCAGCGGCACTTAACAATTTAATCGATCGTGATATCGATCCGGTCATGACTAGAACGAAGTCCAGGCCGACAGTTACCGGACGTTTTAAGGCGCCGGCTGTATTGGCACTTGCGCTGACTTTCATCGTGTTAGGTGAAGTGCTATTATTTTCCGCTTCAGTAGCAGCTGGACTCTGGGGACTTGCAGGTATCTTCAGTTATGTTGTACTCTATTCGATGTGGTCGAAACGCAGGCACGTCAGCAATACGGTTGTAGGAAGCATCTCGGGAGCAATTCCTCCATTAATCGGATGGGCTGCAGTCGAACCTGCACTCGGGGCAGGAGCTTTGGCTTTATTCCTGATCATGTTTATTTGGCAACCGCCGCATTTTTATGCACTTGCGATGCGACGGACAGAAGAGTATCGTGCAGCGAATATTCCTATGCTGCCTGTTGTAAAAGGTTTTGCAAGAACAAAAAAATCAATGCTGGCATGGGTTGTCTTTTTATTCCCGTTGCCGTTTCTACTCACTGAGCTTGGGGCAGGCTTCTTACTACTTGCCACGGCGTTGAATATCGGATGGCTCTATTTAGCACTTAAAGGATTTAAAGCGAAAGACGATATAAAATGGGCAACAGGCATGTTCGTTTATTCGCTGAATTACATGACAATCCTTTTTGTCTCAATGATCATTTTCTCGATATTCATTTAACCATCCGGAATTCTTTCTTTGGACAGGAATTCATATAGAGAGGTCAGTCGTCCTCAAAAGAAGAAAAACATTTTTTAGAAAGAGAGGTATCATTAAGCGATGATGAAAGGACTCAAAAAGTGGCGTCTCTTTTCTCTATTAGCAGCCCTTACCGTGTTCCTTGCGGGATGTGGCCAAGAAGGACTATCCACACTTCTTCCAGCTGGTCAAGTCGGAAAAGATCAATTCAAATTGCTGATGTTATCATCAGGAATCATGTTACTGGTTATTACAGTAGTAGTGGTCATCTATGTAGTTACAATTATTCGTTTTAGACGTTCAAAATTAGGTGAAGATTATGTTCCTGATCAAGTTGAAGGGAGTCATACATTAGAACTTGTATGGACGGTAATTCCGGTTCTTCTGATCTTGCTTCTTGCTGTCCCTACGGTTTATTTCACATATAAACTTAGTGATGTTACCGCAATGGATCAAGTGGATGAAGATGGAAATGCAGAAAACATCGTCGTCGATGTTACAGCAAAATTATATTGGTGGGAGTTTGCATACCCAGACCTCGGAATTGTCACATCTCAGGAACTTGTTGTGCCAACTGAGGAAAAAGTATATTTCAACCTCATAGCAGCAGACGTTAAGCACTCATTCTGGATTCCAGCAGTCGGTGGTAAACTCGATACAAACGTTGATAATCTCAACAAGTTCTATTTAACGTTTGATAAAGAATCGAAAGATCTGAAAGATGGCGTATTTTATGGTAAATGTGCTGAGCTTTGCGGTCCATCTCACGCACTTATGGACTTTAAAGTAAAAGCATTACCACGTGCCGAATTCGATAAATGGGTTACAGCAATGAAAGCAACTGGCGACGAAACGACGACAGATGTTGCTGCAGCTGGTCAAGGTGAAGAGTTGTTCCAGCAAAGCTGTATTGGATGCCATGCGACTTCCGCGGTTGGCGAAGGTGGAGTGAATGGTCCAGCCGGTCCAAATCTGGCAACATTCGGTGACCGTAATCGCGTTGCAGGATTTATGGATCACACAGAAAAAGATTTGGTTGAGTGGATTTCAGATACTCAGAAACATAAGCCAGGAAACTTGATGCCATCATTCGGTGAAAAACTTTCTGACGAAGAACTAAACGCGATTGCTGAATACCTCATGGGACTTTCAGTAGAGAAATAATTACTAACGTGAATTTGAATAGGAGGTAAACAAATTGAGTTCAGTTGCTCAAAAAAGAGGTTTTGGCGCAACGCTATGGGACTGGCTGACAACAGTCGACCATAAGAAGATTGGTATCCTTTATCTCCTAGGTGGAGGATTCTTCTTCATAGTCGGCGGTATAGAAGCAATGATCATTCGCTTGCAACTTCTAACGCCAAACAATGATCTCGTCAGTGCGGGAATATTCAACCAAATTATTACCATGCACGGAACGACGATGATATTCCTGGCGGCCATGCCTATATTAATCGGATTTATGAATGCCATCATGCCACTCCAAATTGGAGCGCGTGATGTTGCATTCCCATTCCTTAACTCATTAGGTTTTTGGATGTTCTTCTTCGGTGGTGTATTCCTGAACCTTTCATGGTTCTTCGGTCAAGTTCCAGATGCGGGTTGGACTTCTTACGCATCGCTTGCCCTAGCATCTGAAGGACATGGTGTTGATTTTTATGCAATAGGTCTTCAAATTGCTGGTGGTGGTACGTTATTGGGGGGGATAAACTTCCTTGTAACTATTATTAACATGCGGGCACCAGGGATGACGTATATGCGTATGCCGTTATTCACGTGGACTACGTTCGTTGCGTCAGCTATGATTTTGTTCGCATTCCCGCCACTTACAGTCGGACTTTTCCTTCTGACATTTGAAAGAATGTTTGGCGGTAATTTCTTTGACCCAGCATTCGGTGGGAACTCGATTATCTGGGAGCATATATTCTGGATATTTGGTCATCCTGAAGTATATATTCTAATTTTACCGGCTTTCGGTATTTTCTCGGAGATTTTCACGATTTTCTCGAGAAAAAGACTTTTTGGTTATTCAGCGATGGTATTCGCTACCGTTCTTATTGGATTCCTGGGCTTCATGGTTTGGGCTCACCATATGTTTACAGTTGGTCTTGGACCGACAGCAAACGCTATCTTCTCTGTAGCGACCATGGCAATTGCCATACCTACTGGGGTTAAGATATTTAACTGGTTGCTCACGATATGGGGCGGAAGCATAAAAGTAACAACACCGATGCTTTGGGCATTAGGCTTCATCCCAACGTTCGTTATGGGTGGAGTTACAGGTGTTATGCTAGGTACTGCACCACTTGATTACCAATTGCATGACACATACTTTGTTGTTGCCCATTTCCACTATGTAATCGTTGGTGGTACTGTATTCGGTATACTTGCCGGTACTCATCTATACTGGCCGAAAATGTTCGGTACAATGTTAAATGAAGCACTTGGTAAAGTGACGTTTTGGTTCTTCTTTATCGGTTTCCATTTAACATTCCTAATTCAGCACTGGTTAGGCTTCTGGGGAATGCCGCGTCGTGTATTCACGTTCATGGATGGACAAGGTTGGAACTCAGCAAACTTAATTAGTACTGTAGGCGCATTATTCATGGCAATTGGGATTACGATTCTGGTGTATAATATCATCGTAACTTCAATTAAAAACGTACGTGTAGCAAATGATCCTTGGGAAGACGGGCGTACGCTTGAATGGGCGATTGCATCACCGCCGCCATTCTATAACTTCGCACAGACACCGCTTGTACGTGGTCTTGATACAGTCTATATTGAGAAAATGGAAGGTAATGAGTCGGGAATTACTCCGGCAGAACCTGTGCAGGATATCCATATGCCAAACGGTTCGTTCATACCATTCATGATGAGTGTAGGTTTGTTCATTGCAGGATTTGGTGCAATGTTCCGCGTAGAAGAATCATGGGGCCTTGCTGTTCTCATTATTGGTCTTGTATGGACATTTGCTTCTATGGCAATGCGTTCATTGAAAGATGATCTTGGTTACTACGTGAAGAAAGAAGACATTTTGAAAGATATGAAAAGTAAAGGGGGACGAAAATAATGGATTTAAATAAAAAATTCACCCCTGAGTCGTGGCCTGATCATCCGGAAAGAGCAACACTAGAGGCAAAGAATAAATTTGTCGGTTTCTGGTTGTTCCTTGGTGGAGAGACGATCCTGTTCGCGACGCTTTTTGCGACATATCTTGCTTTAAAGAATAAAGGACCAAGTGGATTTAAGTTTTCGACGCAAGAACTTTTTGAATTACCGCTTGTATTTGTTATGACGTTGCTTCTTCTAACATCGTCATTAACGAGTGTATATGCGATGTATCATTTAAGAAACTTCAATTTCAAGAAAATGCAACTTTGGCTTGCAATAACTGCAATCCTTGGGCTTGGTTTCCTTGGTTTGGAAATGTATGAATTTGTTCATTATGTAAAACTAGGCTTCACATATGACAACAGTGCATTCAGTTCTGCATTCTACACACTTGTTGGTACACACGGTTTCCACGTAGCAATCGGACTTGTCTGGATTACGCTACTCATCTACCGTAACTCCAAGCGCGGCCTGAACTTGTATAACGCATCGAAGTTCTACACTTTCTCGTTATACTGGCATTTCATTGACGTTGTTTGGGTATTCATCTTCACTGTAGTCTACTTGATGGGAGTGATAGGTTAATATGTCGGACGTTCAAGTTTATAAAAAGTCACCAGCAGAATTTCATTTAGCGCAAAGACGCGCTCGTGAGTCAATGCGTAATCAAATAATGATGTTTTCGCTAATGATTTTCCTAACGATTATGTCTTTCTCACTTGTTATGGCTTATCAAGCTGACGTAGTCGGATTCTCTAAGTACTTGGTTATCCCTACGGTTCTACTGTTTGCTGCGGTGCAAGTTGGTTTACAATTGTATTACTTCATGCACATGAATGAAGAAGGTCATGGCGTTCCACAAATGTTCATGTATACAGGAGCTATCCTTGCATTCACTGTTGTATTAACATTTGTTACAATTGTTTGGTGGTAATTTTATTGTTAGAAAAGCCTGTGGAAGATTTTACTCTCCACAGGCTTTTTTCTTTTAAGGTTCTATAATATTTGTTGGGGTGTCCATACAATTTTAAAGAAAAAAATGCACGTAATCACCGGTTCTTTTATACTTGAATTGTCTAGAAACAAGTAAAAGAAAGGTGATACGTGCATATGAATCTTAACATGAATATTCCTGGATTAAAAGATGTAGTGATTGAAAAAATAGAGGAAGTTGGAGAACGAACCGCACTTCATGTTTCACTTCCTAAAAAACCGCATAAATGCCCTAGCTGCGGTGAAATGACAACCAAAGTCCATGACTATCGTATGCAAAAAATTAAGCATTTGAAATGGTTCGAGCGCTTGACTGTTCTCTTCTATAAACGTCGTCGCTATGCTTGCGCATGCGGAAAACGCTTCTCAGAGAAATCCCCTTTTGTGGATAGATATCAACGCTACACAAAAGAGTGGAATCAAGTAGTGCGTATTCGTGCGATTAAAGCGAAAACTTTTAAAGAAGCCGGAGAAGTACTAGGTACATCTAGCTCTACGGTGATTCGTCGTTTTAAAGAAACGGCGAAAGACCAGATGACAAGCGGGGTTCGTTTACCCAAAGTCATTGCGATTGATGAATATAAAGGTGACACGGATGCCGGAACGTACCAACTGATTATTGCGAATGCGGAAACACATGAACCGATTGATATTTTACCGAACCGCAGAAAAGATACAATAAAAGACTATCTCTATCAATACGGATCTGATGTTAAATCAGTTGTCATGGATATGAATCCTAGCTTTAAGGCGGCCGTGAAACAAGCATTAGGACGCCCTGCGATTATCGCGGATCGTTTCCATTATTGTCGGTACATCTACTGGGCAATTGATGAAGTACGACGGAAAGTACAGAAAGAATGGCATGCGTATGACCGCAAGAAATGTAAACGTATGCGTCATGTATTGTATAAGCGAAGTGAAAAATTAACCAAAAAGAATCGATGGTATTTAGATCGCTATTTAGGAATGTCTGAAGAATTGAAGAAGGCGTATGAACTGAAAGAGGCTTACTGTGAATGGTTTGATTGGGCTAAAACGACAGAAGATGTGGCAGAAGTGAAAAGCCGACTAGAAGATTTTTACCGTAAGGTAGAGGAAGCTCAGATTCCAGCGTTTCTAAAGGCCATAAAAACGTTTAAAAACTGGCAAGTGGAGATTTTAAATAGTTTTATCTTCCCGTATTCGAATGGTTTTTTAGAGGGAATCAATAACAAAACAAAAGTGATGAAGCGTAACGCGTATGGTTTTAGGCGCTTCGATCACTTTAAAGCAAAGATATTATTGAATATTAAGTATAAAGAAATCGGTGTTCATTTAGGATAAAGGGTGACGTGCAAATCACATCACCCCAACATTTGACTTGGAACCTCTTTTAAAAGCTAAGCTTTTCAACTTAGGTTGCTGTCTAGCCTTCTGATGGCGGCCCTTGGACGACACGAAGTGATTTATTGTAGGAATGAGGAATTGAGCTGCATCCAATTGTGTTGTTACAGGATGCGTGGTCTTATATGGTTTAAAGTATTATATATATTGAATTTAAAGAATCCCGTTGAATCTGCTGTGGCACTCACTAATGTGAGAGTTGTCATTCGGGATGTGGATTGTAGAGCGCTTGGCGCTTTGGGGATGCCTTTCGCCGTAAGCCCGGATAAGCGGATTCGATTCCAGTCTTACGGCTTCCGCGACCCCTTTGCTGCGCCTACGCTAGGGTGTTCATTATCGAAAGAAATTTGTTTTTAAGATGTATACGCCGAGATTATAATGTTATTACTAGTTGATACTAATTATATTCAAGAAAGATGTACTCCAGATTGCAGATTTCATCACAGATAACGAAATGCTCTTTCTCACATAGACCATCCAGTGAAGGCACCTTCTAGCGCTGCAACTGTTTAATGGAATTCTTTGTTTCAATTTCGATAGGTTACGTTC
>DYWT01000170.1 GCA_020742515.1 Sporosarcina psychrophila | reverse complement strand
TTAGGGCTTATTGGAGGCTTTGTTTTAGCTTTATATGGAGTAATTGCGACATTTCAACAATTTCCGACTTTCGGTAGGGTTTATGCAGCTTATGGGGGAGTATTTATTGTGCTATCTGTTCTTTGGGGATGGGGAGTCGATAAAAAGATGCCGGATACATATGATTGGATTGGGGCTTTGATTTGTATAATTGGTGTTTCTGTTATGTTATGGGCACCGCGAAGTTGATGATTAAAAAGGGCATATAACTCCTATGAGTAGGGGCATTTAGCAAAGATTATACAAGTAAAAGTGTGACACTATATAGAAAGGCAGACTGTCTTAAATTCGAAAAGGAAATGCTATACAGAAGGAGTGAGCAGCTCTAATTGATCCGAAAATCCCTGTACAGAGGGCATCTAATGCTTTATCACCAAATTAAACAGTCATTACTATATATATTTTGAACAAATGAATACGGCGTATGCGCTTTACAAGTGCTTTTGGGAGGCCACTGAAAAATCCCTAATACTTGGAGTGGATTGTAATACCTCCTAATACCGCTTCGACGCTTTGTGGATGGTCTATTTGAGAAAGCGCATTTCATTTTCGAGGATGGGACCTACAACCTGGAGTGACATAAATCGATCGAATGTGATCAACGAATGTCCCAATACAGGAGGAATGAATTAGATATCCTGCTAATATCACTTCGGCGCTTTGTGGATGGTCTATTGGAGAAAGATTATATCGTTAGCTGAGATGAAATCTGCAACCTGGCGTGTTTCTTTCTTGAATCTATTTATATATGTTGAACTATTGAATCCGGTGTATAAACTGAGCGAAAGCGCCGTAGCGGTTCAATGGAGTTCTTTAATTCAATATATAGTATCGAATAGTAATCAAATTATAATCTCGGCATATACATCTTAAAATCACATTTCTCCCGATAATGAACACCCTAGCGCAGGCGCGGCAAAGGGGTCGCCGAAACCGTAAGACTGGATGCGAAGCGATAATCCAGGCTTACGGCGGAAGGCATCCCCAAAGCGCCAAGCGTTCTTAAATACACACCCCGAATTATAACTCTCTCATTATTGAGTGCCACAGCAGATTCAATCGGATTCTTTATTTGAGCATATATAGTAAAGTGAATTTTTCCGGAATCTCTGTATAACAAACAATTTTAGGAACAACCAATAATTTTTCTTTCTACTTTAGTAAAGAGCAACAGGAAAACAGTTGTTTTATTTTATAAACACGGGAGTCTAGAGAGTTACCACAAGAGTGCTTGCAAAATGAGGACAAAACAATCGGTAATACAATTTCTGATGGAGCGTATACTAGTAAAAAGGAGAATTTAAGTGAATCCATTTTTCTCAATTTGGACTCAGCCAAGCGAAACGATTCGGTATATAATTGATCATAAATCAATTGTATACTCATTCATGCTTATCTCCATTTCCGCTCTTGCAAATAGTATATTTGCATTTGCAGACTTAGGTTTTTTTGAAAGTTTCAACTTACCAACCACAATCGTTCTCATTCTTTTTATCGGCTTACTTTCAGGACTCGCCGGATGGGGAATTGCAATAGCAGCTTATACATGGATCGGCAAAATACTAGGCGGTACAGGGACAATGCGAAAAATGAGTCTTGCAACCGGCGCTAGTGCAATTCCCGCAATTTGGACAGCGCCTATAGGAGTAATTGCAATTTTCTTATATGGCAAGCAGCTTTTTGACGCACCAAGCGGACCGTTCGGAACAAATATGTCTATTGGCTTTTTCTTCTTACAAACGTGGGTCGTGTTGGGAGTCTCTATCTTTGCGCTTATAGTTCAAAGTAAGGGAATTGGGATTGTCCATAATTTTTCCTCTTGGCGTGGATTTGGAACAATCGTATTATTTTCTGGCTTCATGTTTATTATTTCAATTATTATTCTCATATCCTTGTTTTCGCTCTTTATTTATACCTGATCTAGTTATTTCCGATTCCATAATAACGAAAAAGCCATTCCGCAGAGGGAATGGCTTTTTGCATGTCTAAATCGGTACGAACTCGATTGATGATTTCCTGCAATTAACCTAAAACGAATGCTCCTTATTGGATAGCACTTTCACTTAATTTGAACACATCACTCATGCAATTCGATGTCAATGTCACCATTAATATAATTCGGATAAGCAAAGAAATCGATTCTCAGCGGCTTGGCAAACTGAGCTTGCGTAAAGCTGATGCCATAATAGTTATATTCAGTGTCTCTCCAAGCTGATTGACCAGTTGTTTCAATACTTTCTCCATTTTCATTTTCAACTGACGAAAATAGGAAAAAGTTGAATTCTTCCTTGCCCGCCGGCATCCCGATTTCAATGTTATTTTGTGTAATTTTTGAAACTTCGATTTTTCCGACTGAAGGTTGTTTCAATACTTTCTTCGTTTCCACATCTACAAGCAGAAATGATTCTTCCTTCGGCAAAGCTTGGATTTTATTAAACTTGAAATGAAGTTGTTTCGGCTGTTCAAAATAATTACTTTGCAAATAAAGTATTTGCTCATTTTCTCCTGGGCCCAAACCATTTACGCCATTTTGGATTTTGCTCCAAACTTCTCCTTTTTCATCTTCAATCCGCATGTCTTCAAAATTCAATATTTTCATCGCATTCAATTCGTCAAATGCAATTTTCACTTCAACTCGCAGTGGATGGACCGTGACTGATTGGATCATTATTTTTTGATTTTCAACTTCGACTTTTTGATTTACTGTATAAACTTTTCCTTTTTTCACATCTTGCGGCACATTAAAAGGCAGTGAAAAAGTAGTTTTCTGAGTATTATCTACTTCAATTTCCAGTACAAAGTCCTGTGTGGCATATTCTTGTTTACCGTTAAATAAAAAGTTAATCACATCTTCTTTACGGTTGTCATGCTTTTGATCGGGTTCGTTATATGACATAGCGGCGTAAGGAATTTCCTCACCGTTTTGGAACAACTTAATCTTTTTATAGTTAATTTGTTCGAGCGAAAAGGGTGCTTCAAGTGTATAGGAAATGACCATTCCTGTTTCATCCAATATAACGCCATCAATTGTGATTGTCAGATCATCCTTCATCTGGCTGGCATGAACGGATTGATAGTAATCATTATCCACAATTGCTTGCATCCCTTTATCATATTGAAGAAGCTCGATAATTTTCCCCATCCCAGGTATTGCAGAAACGGCATTTGCAAATGCTGGCGAAATTCGGATCGTTGTTGCAAAGGCAAGAACAAGTATGGCAACAGTTGCAAATGACCATATGAATTTCCTCCTCTTCCGTTTCATTTCTCGGACATCCGCTTCAGCTATATGAACACCCATTTCGATTGCTTTATTCAATTTGTCGGCTTGGATGGGCACTTCCTCCAGTTTCGCTCGATACGCTTCCAACTGCTTTTTTTCATGTTCAAACATGATCTGATTCCCCTTCCTCTGAAAGGTATTTTCGCAATGCTTTTAATGCATGATGCAATCTCGATTTGACCGTTCCTTCCGGTATGTTCTCACTGACGGCTATGTCTTTATTTTTAACATCTTGAAAATACTTCAGGTGAATCAATCGTTGTCCCGCGTCTGGTAACTTGGAGAGGGCTTCTTCGATTTCAAGATGTGTGAAATTGAGTTCAGCTTCGATTTCATATAATTCTTGGCTAAAGGTAAAACGCTGTTTATATTTTAGTTGGTCTTGACAGTAGTTCATCATGATTCTGACAAGCCAAGTCTTCATATACTTTGGCTCTTTCACAGTATGTATTTTTTTATAGGCGCGCACGGTTACTTCCTGAAGTGCTTCTATGGCATCATGCTCATTTTTCAAAAATGAAAAAGCCGTTCGGTAAAGCGTTTCTTTATAAAGATCCATCAGCAATAAAAACGCTTGTGTATCATGTTTTTTAGCTCTTTTCGCTAGGTCGATTTCATCCATACAATCCCCCTTTTCAACCGTTCTTATGAATTAGACACAACAGCATATGAAAAGGTTCATTTTACTTTAAGTTAAGGCAGACATCCTCAATAGTACTTAACCTCTGTATTCATTAGAGACGTTTTTATAGAATAATCGTAACAGGCTCACCCCCTCTTAACTTGTTGTTTCAGCTTGCTCGGGTATTTTATGCTCACACTTTGGGAAGAATGGGACAGACAGGACTATTCCTATCCAAATCAAGTAAGTCGACGCTGAGAACAAGCTGTCAATCAGAATTTCAGTCGTTTACATAAAAAGATATGCGTTGATATATGTTTGCTCTTCCCTCACCCCCTCCAACGACTTAATATTTTCCTCATAATATTGAATAATTGAATTAATAAAAGGGAAAGTGAATTACAAGATTATAGGGAGGCGATTCTATGAAGAATGCATGGGGAATATTTACTTCAGACATCAAAAATACAAGTAAGAATTGGATGGCAGCAATTCTTATAGGCGGACTTATTTTCCTCCCTTCCCTCTATGCATGGCTAAATATCATCGCATCATGGGACCCTTATTCACAAACCAGCCAAATGCCAATTGCAGTTGTCAATGAGGATAGCGGGGCAACTGTACGCGGAGACCGAATCGATGTTGGAGAACAGCTTGTTGAAACATTAAAAACGAATAAGGATATGGGATGGATATTCACTAACAGGAAGGAAGCGATGGAGAAAGTGGAGTACGGTGATTACTTTGCCGTCATTATTATTCCTGAGGATTTTTCCAAAAAGTTGTCTTCCGTCATTACCGATAGACCCCAAAAAGCAGAAATGGATTATTTTGTTAATGAAAAGATTAATTCCATTGCCCCGAAAATCACTGAAAAAGGCGCTAGTGTTATTGTAGACCAAATGAGTGGAGAATTCATATCGACAGTAAATGGCGTCATTTTTACTATTTTCAATGAAATAGGCATTGAAATTGAAAATGACTTGCCGGACATTCAAAAATTTGAGCGGTATATTTTTGATTTGGAAAAAAATCTACCTGTTATCAATAAATTGCTGAACGAATCATTAACCGATACTAAATCTGCACAAAAGATCATTCGTAAAGCGCAGAACCTAATGCCTGATGTTCAACGGTTAACAGCCGACGGGCTTTCGAAGCTCAATAGCACCGCAGACTTTCTTACGAAGGCTGAAAAAAAACTGAATGAAATGGCTCCGAAGATAAACAAAGATTTAAAGACCGTACAAGAGATTTCTGCCGAATCCAATGACTTTCTAAAGAAAGTTCAATCTGTTGACCTTAATTTCACTGAATTGGAAAATGTAAAAAAACAGCTTGAACAAAGAATGCTACAAGCAATTGATACAGTTGGAACTGTCGAAGCGGATTTAAAACTTCTTAGCGACATGAATGCTTCGCAATCCTCTCCGTCAACAGACGAAGAATCTTCTGCTATTACTTCTTTTCGAGGGCAAGAGCAGCTTGACGAAGCCATTCAAAAAACTGCAGCCCTAAAAAGTTACCTTCAGGAAATTCAAGGAAATGTGCAAAATGTCAACGCAATCGTTCAAGACAAACAGCAGCAATTTAAAGAAGCTATTGACGAATTGCAGAAAATCGCTGCTACTACTTCTATCAAATTAGATGCATTCATTAAAGAATATAAGCAAACAATAGAACCTCGGGTACTCGCTGAAATTGGAAACGCAAAGAACACAGTGCTCGAAGCTAAAGGAATATTAAATGGTATTCATTCGACCCTTCCTGAGGCCATTCAGATTATCAGTAATACAGACGTTCATGTCGGCGATGGAAAGAAAATGATTGAAACTGTCCTTGGGGAATTTCCTTATGTTAATGACAAGGTAAAACAACTTGCAGAACGTATCCGAAAAGTTCAAGGCGAAGTGGAAATCAATGAGATCATACAGCTTCTCCAAAATGACCCGCAAGCGGAACGTTCCTTTTTTGAAGAACCGATCGTTTTGAATGAAAATAAATTATTCCCTATTGAAAACTACGGCACAGGAATGACCCCTTTCTATACAGTGCTCTCCATTTGGGTCGGCTGTTTATTGCTCATTTCCTTACTTGCAGTTGACACAATGCAAGGTGACAATTATATCGTTAAGGAGATATATTTCGGACGTTTTCTCACGTTTTGGGCAATTGGATTTCTCCAGACCTTGATTGTGACGATCGGAGACATCGTCCTGATTGGTGTAAAGGTCCATAATCCATTTTGGTTTGTCGTATTCGGGCTATTTATCAGCCTTATTTTCGTTTCAATTGTCTATACACTTGTTTCCGTGTTTGGGAATGTTGGAAAAGCCCTTTCCATCATTATGCTTGTTTTGCAAATTTCCGGATCAGGCGGGACTTATCCAGTTGTTTTACTACCGGAATTTTTCCAATTTATTAATCCCGCGCTTCCATTCACATACGCCGTTGACTTAATGCGTGAAGCAGTGGGCGGAATCGTCTGGAGAAGAGTAAGCATCGATCTTATATTCTTAGCAGGTGTCGGTCTAGCATTCCTGCTATTCGGTACTTTCCTGAAAGAACGGATAAATAAAAAAACAAAGCATCTATTGACCAAGTCCAAGGAATCAGATCTGTTTCATTAAATTTCCAACAATAGCATTGCATTGAGTGACAGTGGTCAAGACCGACCATATCTCATGGCAGATCTTTAGTACGAAATAGCAATGTTTAAAACAGCCCAAAGTTTGTGGGGAAATAGTTAGAGTTAAAAGCAAGAAACGGAACCCCTCTACGCCCTTAACAGCGTAGGGAGGTTCCGTTTCTTCTCAGTATATCCGTTTTATCCTCCGACCGTTTTAAAGTGGATAAGTTAAAGATTTCAATTATCAGAATAGTTATCGATTTGACTTGGTGACTGTTGACTTGGTGACTGTCACCCAGGTTTCAGCCTAGTGACATACTAGGCCCTTTCCTCATACTATGAGCTAATTGGATTTAACGAAAAGTCTGTGTGGATAAGAATAGTTCTGCCTACACAGACTTTGCGAATACACAATGGAACACATTTATCCAGTGCAGTAAATACGTATACGAAAGGGGAATTTCTAATGGCAAAAAAAGTTCTTTTAATTGGAGATATTGGAATTGACGATACAGTAGCCTTGATCTACGCTCACTTGAATGATGAAATTGATATTGTCGGAGTAGTGGCCGATTATGGGAATGTATCGAGGGATGATGCAATTGAAAACATCCATTACTTATTTAACTTGCTCAATTTCTCCAAAGATATCCCGGTCATAAGCGGTGCGAAGGCTCCGATGACTGCCGAACAACCTACTTACTATCCTGAAATTCATGGTGTGCATGGCCTTGGCCCCATCGTTCCAGATGGGCCTGAATTGATCATAGAAAACTTCCTGGAGATTGTAAATATAATTAAAAAGTATAAAGATGAGTTGATTATCGTAAATATAGGCCGTCTAACTTCACTTGCTACGATGTTCATTCTTTATAAAGATTTAATGAGCAATGTAAAAGAGTATTATATTATGGGAGGCGCATTCTGTGTTCCTGGAAATGTCACAAGTGCTGCAGAGGCAAACTTCCATGCGGATCCTATCGCCGTAAAAATCGTGCTTTCATCCGCTGAAAATGTCACTATCGTCCCGTTAAATGCAACACAAAAAGCGATTGTCACACCTGAAATGGTCGATTATATTGATTACTTTGGAAAAACTGCTATCTTTAAGCTGCTAATGGACTTTTACACTAAATTTTATCAAGAACGGGACCCAACTCTTCAAGGAAGCCCTGTGCATGATGTACTGACACTTATTGCGGTGATACATCCCGAAATGTTCACGTTCAAGTCATACCCTATCGAAATTGGGCAACAACTGGAAGGACTCACAAGGGGGCAAAGTATTGCAGAGATACAGCCTGAAGCTCAACTAGTCAATAACGGAACAAACCACCGTATTGCATTTGACTTAGATTATGAAAAGTTTTTCCACAACTTCCTGTCTGTCATGACGGGTAATCATTCAAAATAAGTTGAGTATCCATCATTCAAAGACTCCACTTCTAAGTAGTGTAAAGTCAACATCAACATTAACTTTCATTTTCTTGTACAACTCATGCCATTTCTCTTCCGTCAGTTTAGAATGACGTACAGAACTTCTATAATGATCACCATATCCAAAAACATCCGAATCAATTTTCTGGCAGTAGGCAATCACCCTTGAGATTTCACTCGATAGGCTCTTACTGATTGCTTTTTCAAGTTTTTCCGTGTTTTTAGCTTCCCCTGCATTAATATTTGGTTTTATTTCTAATATTCTTGCTTGCACTGAGAGGTGGAGATTAAATTCAGGAGTTGTTGGATTGACTAACTTCACATCTTTATGCGTTTTAATCGGATCGAATACTAAACTGATTTCATCAGGAGGATTCTTCATTAAAGAGGAAGGTAAATCATCGCCTTTAATTTTCAATTCATAGGTTCCAGCGTGATAATCATCTCGACTTAGCTTTACGTAAAAACTATCCTCAACAGGGAGTTTACCAACCATTTTGTCCTTTTTAAACAAAGCAATTCCGGAAATCTCCAATAACTCCTCTTCTCTTTTAATAATAGGTAGCGCAATATCTCTGCCAATGGAATAATAATCATGGGCTAATTCATGAAGCGCAGATGAAACCACCTGCTCATTATCGATGTTTTGTTTTAACAAATTATAGATATGTTCACCAATGTCATCTATATTTGGATATTGGTATTCAAGTAATGGTCTCGTCTCACCCTCAACCACTGCAAAAAGCATTCCCCCACTTATAGCGGGATTTTTCAAAAAGGTATCAATATAATGACCAATGCCTGCCTTGGCAAATTCCTCACCGAATAATCCCCCTCTCAATTGTCCTGACATTATCTTTTTAGCTGCCCTGCGATTGATTTTTGCGCGCGTTCCTTGACTTGTGTCGTTTTCAGCGGTAATAACTGCAACTTTACTTTGTAATTCCGTGCTCACCTGGCGAACAACCGCCGTAGTCTCCACTACTTCCTCCTTGCCAAAATCATAGCCAATCAATGTTGCTAGGCCTACCCTCTCAAGCAGGTTTGTTTCTGCACACCCGACCAAACCGACGCAGAGAAATAATAGTAGTAAAAAAAAATGAATTTTTTTCATTCCATTTGCTCCTTACGCGATTTAAATTTCTTTTTTGCCACTGCTAATACATACAAGATGATTGGGTAAACAAAAACAATATAAAACGCCACCTGGCCATAGTAATTATTAAACGTATTTATTTGTGGTCGAGTTTTAAACGCTAAACTTACAATGAACATGATGAATGAGAATACCCAGACGAATTTATTCGCACTTACCTTTACCAGGCGTCTAGTTCCGCGAAAAGCAGCCCATAAAAAAAGACAAAGGTTCGGCAAAATGATTAACATCCAAAAACAAACCACTATATACTCAAATCGTTCCACGAACGGAAGCCTAACAATATTGAACAATGACAAAGTAGCCCAAATGGTTTTAGTTAATTGTTCCCCGCTGAAGTAAGTTAGCGTAACCAGCATGACAGCGAGATAAATCAAGGTCGTTACGAATAAAGCAAGATGAACATGTTTTTTTGTATTCTCTTTATCCTTTACAAAAGGATAAATCACATATAATATTTCAAATCCAATAATCGTAAATGTCATAGACTGTACACCTTTTAAGATATCGCCCAAATTGGCCTCTAAAAAAGGAAGAAGACTTCGGGATTCTATAGTCTTCATCGGAATAGCCAACATTGGGAACAGCCATATGGAAAGCACAAAACTAAAAAAAGAAACACCCACAATTACCCGTAAACCGCCCGTAAATGTATAAATCACGATTAACAGCAATGTAGCCGCAAGAAACCAAGTATTCAAATCTGGAAACACCCATGTTTGAACGACTTCAATATAGTTCCTTAAAACGGCGAAAAAAGCAGCTGAACAATAAAAAATATAAATGATATTAAAAAAATTCCCTATCCATTTCCCGAATACATCTTGATGAATACCGTATAAGTCATTTGAACCGTACATTTCTAACGTTTTAATCATAAAAATTGCGATGATATGCGTGGCAAGACCTGCAAGTAGTACAGAAATCCATGCGTCATGTTTTGCGTCTTGGTATATAATCCGCTGAAATCCTTGTATCCCGATCCCGATTTGAGCGGTATGAATGATGAAAAAAAGGAGAAAAGCATTAATCGTATCATTGGCACTAATTTGAATGGTATTTTTCACTTATTTCACCTTCTGTTCATTTTTCTCGGGATTTATGGGTTCAGGTTCATATTTGTCCTCATCCTCTGGTCTTGTATTTGAAGGTCGCTTAAATGTAAACG
The DNA here is from genome assembly GCA_020742515.1 of Sporosarcina psychrophila. Classification (GTDB taxonomy): domain Bacteria; phylum Bacillota; class Bacilli; order Bacillales_A; family Planococcaceae; genus Sporosarcina; species Sporosarcina psychrophila_B. The sequence continues at coordinate 4,195 of DYWT01000170.1, read as the reverse complement.
GCAACGGTAATCTGATAAGACTATCGCGCCAATCAAGCAGTCGAGGTGGATAAAAAGGTGCTGTGTACGGAGAACCCAAACTTGTTTGACGTAAAAGGTGAATCAGGATAAAACAAAGCCCCAACATAATACCGTAAAAACCCCAAAGCCCCGCTAATACTACCAACGGGAAGCGAATGATTCTGATGACATTACCCATCATGTAACTTGGTGTTGTGAACGAAGACAATGCTCCTAAGGCTACAATGATAATTAAGATATTACTCGTAATCCCTGCTTGTACAGCAGCAGTACCAATCACGATACCACCAACGATACCGATTGTTTGACCAACCTTCGACGGTAACCTGACTCCTGCCTCCCTAAGCAACTCAATTATAAGTTCTAACAGCAGCGCCTCAAATATAGGTGGGAAAGGAACTAAAGCTCTTGATTCACTTAACGGGACTAAGAGCGTTTGCGGGATGACCTCATAATGAAATGTTAAGGCTGCTACATATAAAGGGGTTAAAAAAACAGATAGTACGACTGCACCAAACCTTAATAGCCGGGCAAACGTAGCAATCTGCCATCGAAGATTTTGATCTTCCTGGCTTTGGAAAAACTCAAGAAATGAATGGGGGCTAATTATTGCGAGCGCACTGCCATCCACAATAACGCCCAATTTCCCATTCAGCAGTTCAGCACAAAACTTGTCCGGTCTTTCCGTCAGTAACATTTGAGGAAAAATCGATAAAGAGTTATCGTCTATTAGCTGTTCAAGAATCGAGCTATCTAATACCGAATCAACTTCGAGGTCGCTAATCCTTTGCCTTAGCGTATTCACCATTTCATCGGAAGCAACGTCTTTAATGTACAACATTGCAACCGTTGTCTTCGATTGTTTTCCAACTACTAACTTTTCATTGCATAGATTCGGATTTTTTATATACCTTCGAATCAAAGAGACATTCGTAGTAAGACTTTCATTAAATCCAACTTGAGAACCGATTACTTGGGATTCATTTTCCGGCGCCGCTAAGGACCGGGATTCATTTGTGGGGATATTTGCTAACACAACTTGCGAGTGCCCTTCCATATGAATAAGTGCTGTTCCGTTCATCATTGCAGAAATGGTTTCATCTAATTTATTAGATAATTCCAACTCAGGTACTGATAGAACAGAAAAAATTTGTTCTGGTGAGTCATTCCTGCTTTTAAGTAAGTCCAGAATAATATGGTCTTTTAATACCTCATTGTCCACTAAAGTATCTATATAAATGAGCGTAAGATTCGGTGGTATTGGTTTAACAATTAAATCAGATGTGTTATGAACAGCGTTCGTTACTGCTTGGATAAAATCTTTCCCTACAGGGGACACAGTACTTCCCGTATTTTCTGTTTTTTCTGTACTTTGCCGATTATTTTTTTCGCTTTCCACAGCTGACTGTTTTTTGGCGGGAAAAAGTTTTGGTTTTTTTTTAAACATCTAACTCACCTCATTACTAACTTTGTTTCTAGAATTGACTTCCAGAGGACTATATATACGCATCTTTTAAATTTCAGCCATTAAATATGCTTTCTTGGATTTTAAGCAATGATTTAACCTCTATTCCCTGTATGTCTTCTTTTGAGTTTCACTATAGCCGACGTAAATGCACTGGACCAATTATCATTGAAAGTGTTTAGCTATAACTGTATAGTGGTACAAAATAGATAAAGACAATTTAATAGTTTAGATTGGAGATGAAGTATTATATGGAGATACTTTTGTATGTTAGTGCCATCATTGGGGCCTTATCTTTATTGCTCATTGCAATTTTTGTTATCATCACATTGAAAAGTGCAAAACAGACAATAGGGGAAGTTTCCGAGACTTTGAAACGAGTTGAGACAAAGCTTGGTGGTATCACTGAGAAATCCGAGCAATTGATGGAAAAGACAAATCGGATTGCCGAAGATGCAGAAAACAAACTTCAATCATTAAATAGCCTATCCGATTCTGCAAAAAATCTCGGAAACTCTACAGATCATATGAATAAATCGATACTCGCAATTTCAGAAGAAGTTGCTGTCCCTCCCGAAAAGTATCGTGATCTTATGGAGAAGGCGACTGTACTGACTGAAACAGCGGCACGGATCTATTACCGTTTCCAAAAGGAAAAGCGACATAGTGAATGGGAAGAAAAAGACTCCATTCCCAAACGTTTACCAGCACCGCAAAGCAAAAACAGATCATAAATTTAAAAATGAGGTGATTCAATATGGATTGGTTAGGTATTGGTGTGCTCATTATCGGAATCGCATTTGCTATACTCGTCATTTTCTTATTGAAACCAATAAAGAAGTTAGCGACTGTACTTGAAAGTTTACAACAAACGACAGACCGTCTACCAGAAGTGCTAGACAACGTAACAAATCAAACTTCAACAGTTCTCCAAACAAGCAATACAACGCTTGGTAACGTCAACGAGCAAGTAAATGAAATTAGTCCTCTCTTCCATATTGTTGGAGATGCAGGCAAAGCAGCAGAAAGTCTCACTTCAGCTGCTCTTGATAAAACAACTACATTAAAACAGCAAACTGTTGACGCAAATGAATTTGTTAAACACAAAAAGTATGAAGGAATCTATGGTCTTCTGTCATTTCTTTTCTTCCTTTCACAAAAAAGAAAAGAAATCTCAGAAACAATTCCCGAACCGAAATCAAATTGATCAAATAAAAATCGTGTGGCAGGACTAATAGTCCCGCCACACGATTTTTAATTTGTTTCATCACCAGATTATTTTTTACTTCTTGCAGCCACTTTTGCTTCTTCTTTCATCCTGTTAACAGCCAATGTACGTTTCTCACCTTCACGGTACAGGTTTCTTCCAACTGATACATCTGATTTTTTTTTAATCCTGCCTTTCTTTCTCATAGCATAGAATCCGAGAGCAGCGGTGCCATATAAACCGCCTAGTCGCTTGTCCTGCTTGTCCTCATCTGCCCCGTCCATCTTGTCCTTAGCAGAAGCAGTCAGATCGACTAAAGAGGATGACAAAGTCCTTGTAGACTCACCAACATCCCCAACTATATGGAACAAAGGTGTCAAAGTGCCAAGCTTTTCATTGACATCAGCAAGAGTATTGTTACTGTTTGCTATTAAATCCCCAGTCTCATTTAAGATGCTATCCAATTGACTTGGCAACTGCTCTATTGTTTTATCGACCCCATTCAAAATGGATGCAAAGTTATTTAATACACGTGCTAGAAAAATTGCTAGTACCAATAATGCGATACCTATAAGCAATACACCGATTCCTGTGAAAGTCATTTTCATCCCTCATTTCAAAATTTGTTTGATTAAGCGCGCTTTCCCCGCTTCCAAGAATTAAATAGACTTGAAGCAAATTCGGTAAACTGGATGACGCGCACGAAAGGTCTTGTACCAGGCAACGAAGGGTTCTGTGCATAGCGTTCAGTCCGTATCGCCAATTCTTCACTCAATAGCGAGGTTGAGTCTCCAACATGCTTGGCTGTGTAAAATACGCTATTTAATGCCAGTGCCTTCTCTTCAATATCTGTTGCCGTAGCATTTGTCTCACTAATCGTCTGTTCCAATTCAATGATTGTCTTATCCATCTTCATCTCCAACTCACTTACAGTCTGTCCAACAGTTCCAATGACGCCTGATACGCGTAGAAGTAATTTCGCGAAGAATATCGAAACTAGTGCAAACGCGATTGCCATGATAAATACGCCAATATGTACGAAAGTCATTTACCTGCAACTCCTTCCTACTCGTCTTATACCACTAAAGCATAGCTTATGAAACATGAGTATTCATAGTATGATAACCCCCAAAAGGCCAGTTCCATAGAAAATAGCCAGAAAGACACACAATATAGATTGAAGTATTGAATAAGGCATATGAACTGTGCGTAGTCGCCTTAAGTGGGCAGCCGAATCGGTATTGAGTGGAATTAGTAACCCAGTCTTTATCTATTGTCTCCTTGAGCAAGTCAGTACTAGTCTATTTTGTGACGGCGCATCATGTTTAAGCTTTGTGGTTTTTTAATCATCATATCACTCTGCGGTAAAAACGCTTCCTCTTAGTAAAAATACTCGGTACCTCCACCAATCATTTCTTCTAAATTATAAACAACCATGTGCTCTCATTCTATCAGATTTATCTTTTATTCCAATTCCAATACGTCATTTCGCCTAGTAAAAC
>DYWT01000169.1 GCA_020742515.1 Sporosarcina psychrophila | reverse complement strand
ATGGAAGTGAATTCACCAATTTTGAAACAGGTGTACTCCAGAAAGCAATCGAGTTTTTGGAGAAAAATGATAGGGTTTCTGAAGAACTACTAGAAATAGTAGAGGATTATTTAGTAGAGCAGCAGCCGAATGCTCGTAAAGATGTAGCGATTGCAGCTGGAGCGATTCGATTTGGCCAGGAAAATGCCTTATTTGAGCCTCTTACGATTACTGTGAAAGAGATTGCCGAATGGTTTGAAGTATCTACCTCTTCATTGAATAAATATTATAACGATTTAAATGCGTATTATACGAGCAAGGGATAGATCTATATATGTTGAAATAAGGAATTCCATTAAACCGCTGCGGCTACCCCTGTTAAGGTGCCTTCGCTCAGTGTATACTTCGAATTCAATACCTTAATTTATATACTAATATAAGTTTTGCTGAAAACATCTTACTCATTGGGAAAAACCAATTGAGTGAGATGTTTTTAATTTAGTTTGTAATTCAATAAAGTTAAGCATGATGTTCTGAAACGATATGACTAGAAATATAGAAATCAAAGTTACTAAATAGAGAGACTAATGAAAAAGTCTACTATTATAAAAGTGAAGTAAGATATCCCGTACTACACGGTTCGGCGCTTTGTGGATGCCTCCCGCTCTGGTTCTTTGTAGCCGATGAAAAAGTCCGTCATTTTAGAGTGGACATTGAGTGACTAGGAATTTCCCATTAAATTCTATAGAGTTGACCTTTTTAATGGGTAATCAATTTATCAATAAATGAAATGATATGAAGTCTATACTCGTTATAGTAATTGAAATGAAAAAATGAGACATGCGCATGGTCGTTTGGGTCGGGAGGTCAATAATGCAAGAGGAAACGCAATGGATACAAGAAGTTCTAGCTGGAAATAAGCAAATATACGCACATATTATTGATAAATATAAGAATCCATTATATGCAACGATACTGCGGATGACAAAAAATCCGCATGATGCACAAGATCTTGTGCAGGAAGCATTCATCAAAGTGTATCAGCAGCTTGAAAAATATGATAATACAGGCTCATTTTCTAGTTGGCTCTATCGAGTAGCCATCAATCACTGTATGGATGAATTTCGCAAGAAGCGCTATAAAATGAAGCAAGTGGAAATAGACGAAGGTATGATGGCAAGCGCTGATACCCCGGAACTTATAATCTTGAAAAACGAGAACAGTAGACAGTTAGAACGTCTAATCGCAACGCTACCTGAAGATGAACGGATGATTATCCTATTACGTTATGTCAATGAACTTGGTTATCAGGAAATAAGTGAGCTGGTGGAAGCCCCTCTATCGACGGTCCGCAATAAACTTCATCGGGCAAAGAAAAAAATGAGAGAGACAGTTAAACGTGAAGGAGGAAATTTTCATGAAGTGTCCAACTTTAGATGAACTTTCACACTATGTTGATGACCTACTAACAGAACAGCAGCATGATAAGTTACATGCGCATGTGAAAAGTTGTGATGCATGTCAGCGTGTCGTTACAGCTTTCAGAGGGGAGCAACAATTTATCAAGGAAACATTGCAAACACCCGTATTACATGATGATTTTACAATGTTGGTTCTTGATCAAATTGAGCCGTATGAGCAGAAGATTATTCCTGGAAAAAGAAAGTCGTGGAAACGAATCATGCTTTTAGTGGCGGGAATTGTGTTAGCGCTTGGTGTGAGTGCTACCTTAAATCCAAGTTTTGCCGAGTGGATAGAGGGACTGTTTTCAACGGAGCAGGCAGATGAAGGATTAAGGAGGGCACCGGATGCTGGTTTAGTTGAACGGATCAATCTGGAAGTGACGGATAAGGGGATTACGTTAAAAGTGGAAGATATTGTTGCTGATTCTTCGCGGGTAGCAATGTCATTCAAAGTATTGGATAAAAACGGAAAAGCAAAAAATCCGTATTTAGATTGGGAGGATTCCGAGAGCGGAATCATTGTCGTTGATCAAAACGGAACACGATTTGATTTTGCGAGAATGGATTGGCGAGAGGGCAGTGACTATGGGCTCATTCAATTTTCGCTGAGGGAACAGGAAGTATCGGAAAAACTTACTGTAAAGGTCAATTTAGTTGAACTCAATGGTGTAAAGGGCAACTGGCAACTGGACATTCCAATTGATTTAACAAAAAGCAATGTGTTAACAAAGTTTGTCCCCTTGCATGATGTACAAACAAGTAGCCATGGTGTGAGTGTCCATATGAAAAAGATGCAATACTCGCCTACTTCGAATGAGTTAATGTATGAAACGGGCTTTACAGCGGAAGAGGAGATCCGGATCGAAAAAGAAATCCAACAGCATGAAGCCCAATTCGGTAAGGACAATATAAGGCCTGAACATGTGTATTCTGAATTTGAAACGGCCATACAATATCGCATTGAGAATAAAGACCAGCAAACGATTTATACACATGATTACAACTCCTCTTTCATAGAGGAAGAGCGGGTAGGGGATATGGAACTCTACCAGGGGACGGGTCAAAGGAGCGAGCAACTCGGTCAAGTTTTGTGGAATCAATCATTCATCCCACAACAAGAGGATGACAAACTTACCTTTGTATTAGATGGTGTGTTTAAAACAGTGCCTGCTGATTTCTCAGTTGCCATTCAACCAAAAGAATTGAAGAAAAATCCTGTTTCATTTGACTATGAAGGGAATGTTGTCACGATAATGGAAGTGACAAAGAACTCCGATTACTATCTTCGTAAGTCCATTTTTCCTATCGGCAAGCGAACGTCTTTGACAATTGCAATGGATCGAAAGCGAGAGGCAAAATCCTCAGATTTAGGTAAATGGATTTTAGTGGATAACAAAGGAAATGCATATATTACTTTTGCATATGGAGGTGGGTCTGACAGCTATCTTGAAGTCTATGGCTTAGACAAAATCCCTAAAGAATTCACGTTACACCTCGTTTCCGTTACTCGTTATGAAGAGTTCAAAGGAAAATGGGAGGTACCTTTATATAAATAGATGCACGTAGTTGTTTAGCCATGAATTACAGTCAAAGTGAGACTCCGGAGATTTTGGGGTCTCTTTTTTAGTGCTTATAAATGTCAGCATGAGCTTTCAAATGTAGGCATATGGAAACCCTATAATATTGAAATAATTTTAGTTTGTCAGCGCAAGTGCTGATATAATGAAATTTAACTCTTTGGAATAATCGGTTCCCCATAAACACAGGGGTGGCGTAGTCATTTAAGTAATTGGTTATTTTGTTGATGGCATACATAGAATTTCTTACTGGAACATACGTGCTTTTATGGAAAGGAGTAGAATAAATGGAACTACATTTTTATAATCATACTTTTGATGAACTCATAGAAAACTATATACTAACTGACGAACAACTACGTTTTACGGGAACGCCCAAAGAGGCTATTGATTTTTCGAATGCAGAACAAAATCGCTATTCGATTTTAGCAATGAAAAATGAGCAACTGGTAACGTTCTTTAGCCTACATAAAGGTGAAGGGGTCAAGCCTTTTTCCCCTAACAACAATGCTATATTAATTAGAAGTTTTTCAACAGATTTTCATCAGCAAGGTAAAGGTTATGGAAAGAATGCATTGATGCTAACACCGGAATTTGTCAGAAATCATTTTATGGGTATTAATGAGATTGTACTAGCTGTAAATGTTAAAAATAAGTCAGCTCAAGCTTTGTATAAAAAGTGTGGCTATATTGATGAGGGTGTTCGAGAGATGGGAAGGAATGGCGAACTCATTGTGATGAGCTATCATCTGTAGGAATTTCATTTATAACGAGCAAGTGGAGGAGACAAAAAATGGACCAAAAAGCATTGGTGAAAGAATATCGTAATAACATTTTAGAAAATGTCCATATGGGTGTTATTTGTGGAATCAATGCAGAGGGCGATATTCTTTATTCTGTTGGCGACGAAAATCATATGACATTTCTTCGTTCGGCGGCAAAACCTTTCCAATCCATCCCAGTCATTCAAAATGGAGTGGATGACAAGTTCGGGCTTACATCCAAAGAAGCTGCTTTATTTGCCGCTTCACATCGTGGGGAGGATTACCACATCGAAGCCCTGGAATCAATTTTAAAAAAGACTGGCATTGATGAAGAACAATTTTATTGCTGTCCAACCTATCCGCTGAATGAAGAGCCGAAAGCAGACTATCACAGAATGCACGGTATGCAACGAAAGCTCTACCATAACTGCTCAGGAAAGCATAGCGGTTTTATCGCCTTGGCAAAAGTACTGGAACACGATATGGACGGTTATTGGGAGTTGGAACATCATGTACAGCAGCTAAGTTTGGCCGCAATGGCTGATATGGCCAATTATCCGAAGGAAGACATCGGTATCGGAATTGATGGATGTGGGTTTCCAGTGTATGCAATGCCTCTTCAACACATTGCGCAAGCATACCTGAAACTTGCCTGTCCAGATTTAATTCAGCAACCGAAAATGAGAGAGGCTGTCGTCAAAATTACGGGCTATATGAATGCACATCCGGAGATGATTGCAAGCCATGACTTCATCTGTTCTGTTTTATTGGCAGACCTTAATATCGTTGCTAAAGGGGGAGCCAAGGGTGTGTATGGTTTTGCACTTAAGAAGGAGCGAATGAGCTTTGCATTAAAAGTGATGGATGGATCCGAGCTTGTCTGGTCAATCATAATTGCATCTATTTTGGAACAGATCAATTATGAAAAACGACAGACGATTGAGCGTTTGTATGAGTTGGTGCCAAAAGAAATAATAAACGATAATCTGACTATCGTAGGGGAAAGAAAAGTTGTATTTGATTTACGGAAATAAAATAAATTCATAGGGGCGTAATTAAAACAATGTTGGAAATTATAGCTACAAGCTTGGCAGATGCTATTGCTGCAGAACGTAGTGGTGCTGACAGATTGGAACTTTGCACAGCTTTGTCTGAAGGTGGGCTAACGCCAAGTTTGGGATTGGTGGAAGCAGTGGTTGAGGGTGTTGATATTCCGGTTCATGTAATCGTTCGTCCACATAGTCGAACATTTCACTATAATGACAATGATTTAGCTGTAATGCAAGCAGATATTCCCCATGTTAAGCGTGTAGGAGCCTCGGGAGTCGTTATAGGAGCGCTAAGCGTGGATAACAAAGTGAATACGGAAGCCCTATCACGTTTGTTGGAGGAAGTTGGGGGGATGAGTGTCACCTTCCACCGTGCATTTGATGAGATAAAAAATCAGCTGGAAGCATTAGAAGTCATTGCTCGTTTCCCACAGATTCAGCGGATTTTGACATCAGGGGGACAAGCACCAGCACCAGAAGCTGCCGAACAACTTAAAAAGTTGGTCGACAAGTCTAAAAACACGTCAGTCGGGATTTTAGCGGGGAATGGTATGAACCCTGAAACACTGTCTTCACTGGTTTCTGCAACAGGACTAGAAGAAGTCCATTTCGGGTCGGCTGTTCGTATTAACAGGAGTTTTAGGTATCCGATCGATGAGGCGGCTATTACGGCGATAAAAAGAAAACTGCATATGTCGGTTAAATGATTACCTATATAAACTGAGGGAAGTTGCCTTACATGAGGTAGTTGAAGCTAATTGGTATTGGGCGGGAAGCATCCCTTAGCGTCGTAGCGGATTTGAAGGAAATCTCTATTTTTACTTATTTAGTTTGTGAAGAGGACAGTTAGACTGTAGAGATAAATCAAAAGA
>DYWT01000168.1 GCA_020742515.1 Sporosarcina psychrophila | reverse complement strand
GATGAAGAAGAAGAGTTATTAAATCAGCTAGTCCAAAAAGTTCGAAATCGTATGGGAATGACCTTTGTAACGGATGCACATCAACTTTCCTTGCTTAAGGAATTCAATCTACAATTCGATCGACTAAATGGTTTACAAGTTCTTCAAGAAATCCTTAACAATGAAGATTATATTTTGACAAAAAGCTTTCCTGATATCGTTTTGAAAAAAATAAGCAACTTTCCGTTGTATGAAGAGATACTGCCACTCACCGAAGCAGATGAGAAAACAAGGATATGGAAGGAATTTCTCACTAAACACTCAGCAAGGTTATTTCATCAGTTAGGATATAAAAAAATTACCACAGGACTGTATAATAAAAAAAGTATTCCAGAAGATTTACCCTATATTTTCTATATAAAGTATCCTAGATTTGTATTTGGACATGAAACAGCTTTGTATTACCATGGCATTACCGATGTACCCCCAAAAAAATATGTGGTAAAAGTGGAACCTTCCTATAATCCGAGGATAACGATTTATCCAGAACAAGTAGAGGTCATACGTAGCAGGGATATAGTGGGAGAAGATGAAATTGTAATGGTAGAGACCGCTTATGGCAACAAAATTCCTGTAACAGATATTTATCGCACACTCTGTGATGTGATGAATCCTCGTTATTCAACCAATGAAAAAGTTAAGGGGAAGGTCCTTATGGAATATATGAAGAGAAATGATGCTGAGCCCCAAATATTATTACAGAAAGCGCGTGATATGGGAATTGACCAATTTATCTTACCAATTATCGAAGTACTTTCAGATAACGAAATCAGATGATTTATAAGTATTTAACTAAAAAAGCATAGAAAATGAAAGCGGTATAAAAATTAAGGTGGATAAAAACGAAGAAACACTAAATAATAAATTTCTTCATAATAGAAGTTATGCCGTTACAAAAATAGAAATCAATTACTTAACCAGGAGGGTTTAAAATGAAAAAGAAATTACTACTATCATCAATTATGACAATTAGTTTGTTTACGTTGGCAGGATGTGGAAATTCAGAAGGAAATTCTTCGGATCAAGTAACCTTGTATGTTTCAGGAGATGTTACAGAAGGAAATGCCTATTCAAAAATGGCTGAAAAATATGAAGAAGAGACGGGTGTCCATGTTGAAGTAACGGACATTCCATACGCAGATTTGACAACCAAAATCTCGACAGCTGTGCAATCGAATGATGCGCCTGATGTAGCTAGAGTATCGGGAGTAGTTCCAGATTGGTCAGAATATTTAATGGATCTTTCTGATGTTGCGGAAGAATCGAAAACAATTGAATCAATGACGATTAGAGATGAAGAAGGAAATGTGAAAGCACTACCAACTGATGTAACAGCCGTAGGAATGTTTATTAATACCGATTTATTTGATGAAGCAGGAGTTGCTTATCCGATGTCTGAAGATGAGATTTGGACGTGGGATGAGTTTTTAGCAGATATTGAAGAAGTGATGGAAAAAACTGACGCTCGATTTGGATTTGTGATGGATGCTTCAGATCACCGCCTGCGTGCTTTTACTTATCAGTTTGGCGGGAAAGACTTTTTCTTAAATGATGACGAAACTTCTTATACAACAGACGACGAAACAATCTCGGCGCTTGAAAAATTCTATGAATTAAACAATAACGGAGTGATGCCGAAATCAGTTTGGACTGCTGGAGAAGATGCAGCATCAATGTTCAAGAGTGGACAGATTCCAGCTTATATTTCAGGCAGCTGGCAAATTAAAGACTTTTCAGAAAATATTGATTTCAATTGGAAGGCCGTCTATATGCCTTTTGAAGATGTAAGAGCAACAAATATGGGCGGAAACTTCATGGTCGGTTTTGAAAACAGTTCAAACTCTGAAGGAGGAAAAGCCTTTATTGAATGGTTGTATCAACCTGAAAATTATACAGAGCTTGCAACTTATGCTGGTTACTTACCTGCATTAGAAGATGTTGCCGTAAATTATGAAGGTGGACAAGAAGCATATGATATCTATACTCAAGAAATTGCTGCAACAGATGAAATTTCTGGAAAGCAAACATCTGACCAAGTAACAAAGACAATGAGAGGATACACAGGATTAACAGGCAGCTATAGAGATTCTGTTGTTCAATACTTAAATGATGAAATTGATATCGATACGGTTATTGAAAACACAATCAAAGATTACAACGAAGGCTATCTAGAAAAATAAAGCACAAGCTAGATTCTACCTATCACGTGATAGGTAGAATCTAGCTTATCATCTATGAAGGAAATACAAGTTCCACTGTAACTTACGAAGGAACTCCTGATATCGAAAATGAAGGAGGAAGCTAAATGCGATCTAAACTAAAGAAAAATAAATGGCCGCTGATTTTTACGGGAACAAATATGATTTTATTTTTTTTGTTTTTCTTTTTGCCAGCCATATTGGGATTTTACTATTCATTGACAGACTACAAAGGTTACTCCACAGCGAATTTCATTGGTTTTGAAAACTATATAGAATTATTCCAAGATCCAAGTTTTTATAAAGCGATGATGCGAACCTTTCGATACGCAATAACACTTGTACCTACTGTTTATGTATCATCACTAGCAATTGCCTTATTATTGAACAGCAATTACGCAAAAGGGAAAGTGCTGGGAAAGATAATCATTTTCCTTCCTTGGACAATCTCGGGGATCATAGCAGGGGTTATTTGGAAATGGCTTTTTGGAGAGCATTTCGGATTTATTAACTATATAATTTCAGTCGCAGGCGGCGAAGCCGTTCCATGGTTCACAAATGCAAATGCAGCTTTTGCTGTTATTATTATGGCTGCTGTTTGGGGCGGAACAGCCTTCAACATGCTCCAATTTAGTAACGCGCTTAAAAATATTCCTGCCTCTTTGTACGAAGCAGCGGAAATGGATGGTGCAAATAGTTCGCAGAAATTTTGGAATATTACATTACCGGCAATAAAGCCCACGTCCTTTATGGTGATTCTACTGGCTTCAATTGGTTCGATGAAAGAATTCGCTCTCGTACAATCATTAACAGATGGTGGTCCTGGAACGGACAATGTTTTTATCGTTCAGTATATTTATCAAACCGGTTTTGAAAAAATGCGAGTAGGCTATGCAAGTGCCGCATCAATGGTACTATTCGCTATTCTCTTGATACTAGGACTTATACAAATGAAGATAGGAGGGAATAAAGGTGAATAAAAAAACATATAACATCTCAAAGCTGCATGATAAAACATCCACAGTTTTACTCACAACTGCATTGATCATTATAGCTCTACTTTACCTATTCCCGCTCGTGTGGTTTGTGCTTAGCTCGTTTAAGCCCGGCTCAGAATTATTTGCTTATCCTCTAAGCGTTTTACCCAGAAATCCAACGGCTGGAAACTATAGCGACGCTTGGAACAGCTTAGATTTTCCGCGTCTATTTGGAAATACACTAATTTCATCAGTTGTAACGACCTTTTTGACCATTATCGCAAGTGCCACCTGTGGGTATGCATTTGCAAAATATGATCAGAAATGGCTGAGTTTTTTCTTTGTTTGTATTATTGCAACAACGATGTTGCCTACGGAAGTAATTATGAATCCTGTTTT
>DYWT01000167.1 GCA_020742515.1 Sporosarcina psychrophila | reverse complement strand
AAATCATTAAGAATCGTTTCATTTAAAAGGAATACCCTTAATTCAAGACTTGAACAGCTTTCTTCATCAAGTCTTTACTCATTTTCAATTATCTATCCCTTATTGAGAAACCAAACAATTCAAAAAGCCGGCACTTTATATACCGGCTTGGGACTACTTATTAATATTGTTTTGGTTCTAATTTCGTTTCAGTTGGACTGTCATTGACATTATCCGTAAATCTGTCGACGATAATAGCAAGTGCACCGTCGCCAGTGACGTTCGTAGCTGTTCCGAAACTGTCTTGCGCCATGTAAAGTGCAATCATAAGTGCAACCATTGTCTGATCAAAACCTAGCATTGAAACAAGGAGTCCAGTTGCCGCTACAACCGCGCCGCCCGGAACTCCAGGAGCAGCAATCATTGTCACACCCAGCATGAAGATGAATGGCAAGTAATCGCTGAACACAACAGGCACTCCATTCATCAGCATGACACCGATTGAACATGACACAAGTGTGATTGTACTACCTGACAAGTGAATTGTCGCAAAAAGTGGAATGGTAAAATCAGTTACCTTATCCGACGCACCTGTTTTACGTGCCTGGCTTAACGTAATTGGAATCGTTGCTGCAGATGATTGTGTCCCAAGTGCAGTAAAATAAGCAGGGGCCATCGTTTTCATCAAGAAGAACGGATTACGTTTTGAAAGCGACCCCGCAATCGTGTATTGAATCGTTAGCATGATGAAATGTAGAACGATAATCATCACGAATACCATTGCAAACACAGAAAGAACCTTTGCAACCTCACCTGTATAAGTCATATTAAGGAAAATACCAAAAATATGAAACGGCAATAACGGAATGATAACAAACGCAATCACCTTTTCAATCAAGACATTCAATTCCTCGAATACAGCCAGCATTGCCTTGCTGCCAATGGATGCCATACCGATACCAAGTACGAATGCGAGAAGAAGTGCTGACATTACACCCATGATCGGTGTCATTTCAAGTTCAAAAAATGATTCCGCGGCAGCCCGGCCTGCTTTTTCGACCTTGCCGTCTCCAATACTTCCGATAAAGCCTGGCAATAAAGCTGTTGCCGAAAAGTATGCAATAATACCCGCTACAACTGTAGACATATAAGCGAATGCTGTTGCTAGACCAAGGAGCTTTCCAGATCCTTTACCCAGCTTCGCAATTCCAGGCGTGATAAATGCAATAATAATCAAAGGCACTATAAAGTTCAAAAAGCCTCCAAAAATCATATTAAATGTAGCGGCAAGACTGACAAACCAATCCGTAAAACCTTCTCCGATTTTTGGTATCATCGGTAAAAGTAATCCAAGTACAATTGCTGATGCAATTGCGATGACGATACGCCATATAAGACCAATTTTCAACTTCAAACCTATGTCCCCCTAAGATGACTTTATGTATTTAATAGATAACGATACCATAATATTTTCGCTATTGAAACATCTATTCGCGATTAACATCTATTGGAAAACAGAAAAAATCCGTCGAACTCAAAATCTTCGACGGAGTTTTCTTCACATCACTTTACCGGGACTACTGTGCCGTCCCATTCATTTAGAATAAAGTCTTGAATTTCTTTCGACTTCAATACTTCAATCAAAGCTTTGATTGACTCTTTATCTTCATCGCCTTTTCTTACAGCAATGATATTTACATAAGGTGAATCCGTGTCTTCGATTGCAATAGAATCTTCAATCGGATTCAAGCCCGCATCGATTGCAAAATTCGAGTTGATCAGCAATGCATCGCCTTCATCATTTGCGTAAAGTTGCGGCATTAGACCAGGTTCGTAGTTTGCGTCAAACTTGATGTTTTTAGGATTTTCAACGATATCTTTCAGTTCAGCAGCTGTCTTATCAATACTTTCATCAAGTTTGATAAGTCCTGTTGATTCGAGCATCGCAAGTACACGTCCATGATCCGAAACAGAGCTACTCATCAAAATTGTCGCACCTTTAGGTAGTTCATCGAGTGATTTATACTTTTTCGAATACACTCCGATTGGTTCAATATGAATGCCGCCTGCATTCACAAAATCGTATCCTGCGTCTTTAATTTGCAAGTCAAGGTAAGGGATATGCTGGAAGTAGTTTGCATCGAGTTCACCCGATTCAAGATCTTGATTTGGCAACACATAGTCTTGATATGTTTCGATTTGAAGATCGTAACCTTTTTCCTTCAATAACGGTTTAGCTTGCTCGAGTATAATTGAATGCGGTGTATTGGAAGCACCGACAACAATCTTAGTTATTTCTTTTTTCCCGTTATCATCACTTTTTCCGCTTACATTATTGCTTTCATTGGTGCTTTTTGTTCCGCAAGCCGCAAGTGCGAGTACAAGTACTGCCATTAAAAACCCTATGCTAAATTTTTTCATTTTTAAATCTCCCTTTTTTCTATGATGTTCTTCTGGATGGAAGGGTAAAGCCTATTATTCACTTTCTTCAATAAATCACTTTACAGGGATAACGTCGCCGCCCCACTCTTCGAGAATGAAGTCTTGGATTTCTTTCGATTTCAACACGTCAACCAAAGTCTTGATTGCTTCCGTATTTTCTTCGCCTTCTCTTACTGTGATGATGTTTGCATACGGCGACTCCGTCTCTTCTATCGCAATAGAATCTTCAACTGGATTCAAACCTGCATCGATTGCATAGTTTGCGTTGATAACGACTGCATCGCCTTCATCATTATTATAAAGTTGCGGCAAGAGTGCTGGTTCGTAATTCGCATCAAACTGGAGATTTTTAGGATTGTCTACAATGTCTTTCACTTCAGCCTTTACTTTATCTACTCCGTCAGCTAATTTAATTAACCCAGCTGACTCCAGCAAAGATAGAACGCGGCCATGTTCAGCTACTGAGTTACTAAATATAATAGTAGCACCGTCCGGAAGTTCCTCGATTGATTTAAATTCCGTCGAGTAAACAGCCATCGGTTCGATATGGATAGCCCCTGCATTCGCAAATTTATAGCCATGATCAATTACTTGCTGGTCCAAATAAGGTATGTGTTGGAAGAAGTTCGCATCCAACTCACCGGATTCAAGATCTTTGTTTGGCAAGATATAGTCTTGGTAGGTTTCAATGACAAGTTCAATGCCTTTTTCTTTCAATATCGGTGCTGCCTTTTCTAAAATGATTGCGTGCGGTGTATTTGATGCACCAATGACGATTTTCGTTTCCTCAACGGTTTCATCGACAGCCTTGTCTCCACCATTTGCATTTTCATCGCCGCTGTCATCTTTCGCTCCACAAGCTGCCAATGCGAATACAAGTACTGCTAATACTATTCCCCCTAAAAGCTTTTTCATGATGATTTCTCCCCTTTTTCTATTCTGTTTTATGGTTTACAGGCAAAGCCTGACGTTACTGCTATAAAATTATCTTTTGTCAAATTTCCTCACCGCGAAATCCCCGATGAATTGGATTACGAATACGATAATTAAAATAAAGATTGTTGCAACAAGTGTAACGTCCTCGCGGCTACGCTGAAATCCATCTAAATACGCGAGTGTCCCAAGGCCGCCTGCGCCAATAATCCCCGCCATAGCGGTGTATCCGACGAGTGCAATCGCTGTTACGGTAATTCCCGAAATAAGTGCAGGCATCGATTCGGGTAAAAGAACTTTAAAAATAATCGTTCTCGTTTTTGCTCCCATTGACTTCGAAGCTTCAATTACACCTTTATCAATTTCCTGTAAGGCAATCAGCACCATTCTTGCATAAAACGGAGCCGCTCCAATAATAAGTGCCGGCATCGCTGCATCCGGTCCGCGGATTGTACCGAGAAGAAATTTCGTAAACGGAATAAGCAAAATGATTAATATGATAAACGGGATTGACCTAAAGACATTGACGAATGCCCCTGAAATCATATTTACAAACTTATTCGACCACAGTTGACCGGGACTTGATAGGAAGAGTAAAATCCCGAGTGCTAGTCCAATAACTAATGTGAACAATGTAGAGATTGCCGTCATATAGAGTGTTTCCACTGTCGCTTCCCACATCTTAGCCCAGTCAACATTCGGAAAAAGGTTTTCAATCATTACCGATCACCTCCGTCTGAACATCATTTTTATTGAGATAATGAATTGCTTCCTCAATGATTGCAGAATCTCCAAGGAGCTGAAGTATGAGTGTGCCGTATGCCCCACCATGCGTATGGGAAATGTTCCCTTGCACGATATTCACATCGACACTGAATTTCCGGATAAGACTTGCGAGCACAGGTTGCTCTGTCCGTTCACCTACAAATAAGAGCTTGATAAGCGTACCGGTAGGGAATTCTTCCTTAATATGCGCCATTGCCTGCTTCGCTTCAGCTGGCTCAGTTACTTGAGAGACAAAACGCTTCGTAATAGACTCTTTCGGCGATTGGAACACATCGAGCACATTCCCCATCTCGACAACCTTCCCTGCTTCCATTACCGCGACTCTGTGGCAAATTTTGCGAATAACATGCATTTCGTGTGTGATAAGGACAATCGTCAGCCCAAGTCTTTCATTAATGCCTGTCAGAAGATCAAGTATCGAATCCGTCGTTTCCGGATCAAGGGCTGAAGTCGCTTCATCACAGAGAAGTACTTCCGGATCGTTTGCAAGCGCCCGGGCGATGCCGACACGTTGCTTCTGTCCTCCAGACAATTCAGATGGATATGCGTTTTCCCGACCACTTAATCCAACCAGTTCAATCAGTTCTGCCACTTTCTTGTCTCGCGTAGCTTTTCGTACGCCCGCGATTTCAAGTGGAAAAGCAATATTGTCCTTCACTGTCCGCGACCATAACAAGTTGAAATGTTGGAAAATCATACTTACTTTTTGACGCGCTTCTCTTAGTTCTTTTCCTCTGATTGCGGATATTTCTAAACCACTTATTTTTACACTGCCTGACGTCGGTTTTTCAAGCCCGTTCAACAGGCGGATTAATGTACTTTTTCCTGCTCCGCTGTATCCGATTATGCCAAAAATTTCGCCATCGGCAATTTCAAGTGAGACATTTTCGACCGCTGAAATACTGGCTGGTCCTACACCGAACCGTTTATTGATTTCTGTTAAATGAATCATCTATTTCACCTCTGAGTATTTATCTATATAAATTGGAATTTAGAATTCCTTCAAATCCGCTTCGGCGCTCGGGGATGCCTCCCGCCATAAGCCAGACAGCTTCGCCGTCAGTCTAATGGCTTCGGCTACCCCTTGTAAGGCGCCTACGCTCAATAACTATCCGGTAGTTCACCGCTTAGTGACAATAGGCTGCATTTCATTAGAATACAAAAAAGCCTTCCTGCAGACGGGCAGAAAGGCTTTACGCTATCATAAAATAAACGTTTGTCCGATCTCTCATCTCTCAAAGTATGCACTTTGTGTGATTTGGCACCATTTCACTTTCGTGACGGTTGCCGGGCTTCGCAGGGCACTATCCCTCCACCTCTCTTAATAAGAGCGACCTATTCAGTTGAATGTTAAATCGAATTATATCAAATTAGCATATTGTTTGTCAATCAATCTTTTCAAGCAGATACGGAACCGACTGAAAGGCATAGATTTTATGGATTAAAACGCCCTCCTTCTGTATTAGAAGGCAAGGAACACTTTCAATTTCATAGTCAATTGCAATATTTTGGACGTAATTCAAATCTGCTTTCCCGATTGGTATTTCTGGTCTCATTACAGTGATGATCTCCATCATTTTAGATGCAACCGCACATGTGCCGCACATCGGTGTATATAAATAAAACGCTGCTACCGGAGACTCTTTTAAGGCTATCTCCCACTGTTCGCGTGTCCATGTCTCCATTGATCCTACATCCTTTAAAGTAGATATTCAGGCCGGATTTTGAAATCCGCCTCTTGAAGTATTTTGGCTAGCACTTTATACGGAGTTGTCTCCACTTCTCGGTATACCTTTTCTGTATATAGATGGATTGCTGCCGGGAAATCTCTCTTAAATAAAATACGGGTCTTCTCGCCATCTTCATCCGCATCGACAAAGACGTATAGTTCCTGTTCTTCGTAGGGTGCAAGTAACTCTTCAAGCCGGTAAGGGCTTACTGTACCGTTCGTACAAATAATTTCGACAGGCTCAGCAAGTATGCGTGCTAAACGTTTTCTATCCGAACCGCCCTCTACTATGATGACTTTTTCATCCGACAAAAGAGTTCCCCCTTTGCTAATACACTAGTAAGATGCAAAAAACGCCGGAATTATTCCGGCGCTCAGTTAAATCAAATACGCCTCGGCGTATTTGCGCCCAGATTTTGAATTGAGCTTGCTCAATTCACTCCTTTCAAAATCTGTGGCATCCGCCGGAGGCTTAGGGCCAACAGGACGTTGGTTACTCAGACGTTGCCGCAGGACGCGGCGATTTTAGTCTGAGTTCCCCTATTCAGCAAGGGTTTGAACTTCTGCTGAATAAATTTCAATTATTCTCCAACTGTCATTTTTTCATACGCTTCAGCTGACATAAGTTCATCCAGCTCAGAAGCATTAGAAGGTTCAACGACAATCATCCATGCATTTTCATACGGTGATTCGTTGACGAATTCAGGGCTGTCTTCAAGTCCCTCGTTCACTTCAATTACTTTACCGCTAATTGGTGCATAAAGTTCCGATACTGTTTTAACTGATTCAACGCTTCCGAAAGGCTCGTCCGCTTTGATGTCGTCACCGACAGATGGAAGTTCAACGAATACGATATCGCCAAGTTCAGATTGTGCAAAGTGAGTAATACCGATGCGGTAATTTCCGCCTTCTTCTTTTACCCATTCATGCTCTTCAGAATAACGCAGATCTTTTGGTGTGCTCATTCCGTACCCCTCCAAATAAATAGTTTCATTCTCTTCAATTCTGGCATATTTCTTGAACAAAGACAAGAAGGGAACTCAGTTACCCCATACTTTTTCGAATTCTTCTTCCTTGAACCCAACAGTCACTTTTCCTTCTCCAAAAACAATCGGTCTTTTAATCAGCATGCCATCTGATGCAAGTAAACTAATTTTCTCCTCATCCGTCATTTCCAGTAATTTATCTTTCAAGTTAAGTTCTCTATATTTCATGCCGCTGACGTTGAAAAACTTTTTCAACTCCAAATCAGAGACTGCTATCATCTTCCCAAGTTCCTCTTCTGAAGGAGGTGCTTCTGCTATGTTCACTTCCTGAAAGTCCAAGTTGTTCGTTTCGAGCCATTTTTTTGCTTTCCTGCATGTCCCGCACTTCGGATAACCGTAATAAACCAATCCCATAAAGCAACGCCTCCATTTTCGCCATTATAACAGAAAAAACACCCGGGCGCCTATAAGCATCCAGATGTCAAAGTGAGATCAGCAATTTTACTTCATTAAAACAATCACGTCTGTTGATTAATCATTTACTTGCATAAAACGATAGCGAGTAGGGCTTAAAAATCGATATTTCACTTCACCATTTCCGGCCCGCTATCGGCGAATTAATCACGACATTATTACCGTCCCGCAACGCTTTGGCACTTCTTGTACTTGTGTCTTTGGAGAGCGACGGATGAACTACCACCATACGATTACCGAACAGATAAGTAGGGATGCGACAAAGTCGCATCCCTACTTATCAAAACATCTCGATAATGATATAGAAGTTGTTCAATTCAAAGCAATCCAAAGGCAACTATACATGTAGTGCACAGTGTGTGATCAAGTTATTTATTGGTTACTTTTAGTTAATTTACAGTCATGTTAAACGATATACTTCTCCGCTTCGATTAACTTAACTGACGCTTCGCGTTTTTTAGCGATGATATTATACGGATTCGAGCGAGTCAATTTGCGCAACGCTGAAATCATCATGCGCTGGTTATCTCCATCGACAGCTGCCAGAAGTGTTTCTTTCGCATCTCTTTCAATCTCTTCAAATGCTTCTTGACAAAAGATTTGTGTGTAAAGAATCTTCTGTTGTGCTTTTTCTTCTCCGCTGCGTGCAATCGCTTTTTCTGTACGCAGAAGTGCGGACTCCATTGCAAAAACGTTGTTAGCAATGTCTGCGATATTAACAAGTACTTCTTGTTCTGCCTCAAGCTTCGTGCCGAAACGCTGTGCAGCAAGACCAGCAGCAAGCAAGCCAATTTTCTTAGCGTTTTTCACAAGTGCTTTTTCTTGTGCAAGTGCTTCATCGCCAATTTCTTCAGGCATCATCATAAGTAGCTCTTCTTGAAGTGCCTGTGCTTGTTGAAGTAATGGCAATTCGCCCTTCATTGCTTTTTTCAAAAACGTACCCGGAACAAGGAGACGGTTGATTTCATTTGTCCCTTCAAAAATACGGTTGATACGCGAATCACGGTAAATACGCTCTACTTCATATTCTTGCATGAAGCCGTATCCGCCATGAAGCTGAACTGCTTCGTCAACGATGTAATCCAACACTTCAGAACCCACAACTTTATTGATTGAACACTCGATTGCGTATTCTGCAATTGCAGCAGCAATTGCTTTACCGTCTTTTTGCTGTTCAGGACTCAACTGGCTCTGACGCTCCTCGAAGTAGCCAACCGTACGATAAATCAAGCTTTCTGCTGCATAGAGCTTAGACGCCATTGTCGCTAGTTTTTGTTTCGTCAAATTAAATGAAGAAATTGGTGTTTTGAACTGTTGACGTTGATTTGTATATGAAATTGCGAGTTCAAGCGCACGTTTCGATCCACCGATTGTGCCTACTCCCAATTTGTAACGTCCGATATTCAAAATATTGAACGCGATAATATGACCACGACCGATTTCACCTAACAGGTTCTCAACAGGTACTTCAGCATCTTGTAAAATCAATGTACGTGTTGATGAAGATTTGATACCCATCTTTTTCTCTTCAGCTCCGACAGAAACACCTGGGAATTCTTTTTCGACAATGAATGCCGTGAATTTATCGCCATCGATTTTCGCATATACAACAAACACATCCGCAAATCCAGCGTTTGTGATCCACTGTTTTTCACCATTCAGGACATAGTGTGTTCCAGCAGCATTTAGTTTCGCATTTGTTTTCGCACCCAATGCATCAGAACCTGAACCTGGCTCCGTTAATGCGTATGCAGAAATTTTTTCACCTGATACAGAGTTCGGCAAATACTTTTTCTTCTGTTCTTCATTCCCGAAAAGGACGATTGGCAATGTACCAATACCTACGTGTGCACCATGTGTAATTGAGAACCCGCCCGCTACTGACATTTTTTCAGCAATCAAAGCAGATGAGATTTTATCAAGACCTAGCCCGTCATATTCTTCTGGAACATCTGCGCCCAAAAGGCCGAGGTCGCCTGCAGATTTAAGTAGTCTGACAGAATGCTCGAATTCATGATTTTCCAGCTTTTCTACAACAGGGAGCACTTCGTTTTTCACATAGTCTTCTGTAGTTTTTGCGATCATTTTCTGTTCATCTGAAAAGTCTTCCGGTGTGAATACACGGCTTGCTTCAATATCCTCTGTTAAAAAGGCTCCGCCTTTGATTAGTTCATTTGTTTTTAATTCAGTCAATGTTGTTTCCTCCTTTTGATCTTAAGGGTTTATATGTCCACTATTAATATAAAATTCACTGGTTTCTTTGCTATATAGTCGGCATTTAATAACTAGAATGTTCTTCCAACACCGCTTTGTCGCTTGGTGATGGCCTCACGCAATTAGCCCGCCAGAAGATCCTTGTCGGTCTTATTGCTTCGGCTCACACTTGTCGCTCCTTCGCTAGATTTGTTCGTTATACTGGTGAGGTATACCACCTAGTTAATTCTAAATAAGTAGTGCCGAATTTATAGTGTTTACAGCAATTCAAACACGCCGGCTGCGCCCATTCCGCCGCCAATACACATCGTAACGACTCCGAACTGTTTGCCTTGACGTTTTAACTCACTCATCATACGGATTGTTAAAATAGATCCTGTTGCTCCAAGCGGATGTCCAAGAGCGATTGCTCCACCGTTGAAGTTCACTTTATCCATATCAAGACCTAAATGACGGATAACTTGAAGTGATTGGGACGCGAATGCTTCATTCAACTCCCAAACATCGATATCCTCAATAGAGAGTCCTGCAATTTTAAGCGCTTTTGGAATGGCTACGATTGGTCCGATTCCCATTACTTCGGGTGGCACGCCGCCTACAGCAAATGACAGGAACTTCGCAATTGGCTTCAATCCTTGCGCTTCTGCTACTTCACGATCCATCACAAGTACTGCACCTGCTCCGTCTGATGTTTGTGATGCGTTACCTGCAGTAACAGTACCCGTTACTGAAAATGCCGGACGCAATTTAGCTAATCCCTCTACACTTGTTCCATGACGGACTCCTTCGTCCATTTCAAACATAAATTTCTTCTCATTATATTTACCATGCTCATCCACAGAACGCTTTACGACTTCAACAGGTACGACTTCCTCATCAAATTTCCCAGCAGCAATTGCCGCGCCCGCTTTTTTATGGGACAGTACGGCAAATTCATCCTGCTCTTGGCGAGTAATACCGTATTTTACGGCAACTTGCTCAGCAGTGTGACCCATTCCCATATAATACTGGGGAGCCGTCTCTGCTAAATGGGCATTCGGTCTGATCGTATTCCCCATCATCGGAACCATGCTCATGGACTCGACGCCGCCTGCAAGTATTGCTTGCGAGTGCCCGAGCATGATGCGCTCAGCTGCATAAGCAATTGATTGAAGACCCGATGAACAGAATCGGTTTACTGTAATAGCAGGCGTCGTATCAGGAAGACCTGCAAGTGCACCAATATTTCGTGCAACGTTCATCCCTTGTTCAGCTTCAGGCATTGCACAGCCAATAATTAAGTCATCAATTGGTCCATCATACCCTCCAGCACGTTTCAACGTTTCTTTAATTACTAGTGCCCCTAAGTCATCCGGGCGTACAGTTACAAGAGAACCTCTACCCGCTTTTCCCACCGGTGTCCGTGCACCGGCTACTAGTACTGCTTCACGCATTGAATTTCCTCCTCTTTGCTATGCACTTTAAATCAGTTACGTAACGGTTTACCTTTAACGAGCATGTGTTGCATACGCTGTTGTGATTTTGGTTCCGCCACAAGGCTAAGGAACGCTTCACGTTCAAGGTCCAACATATATTGTTCTTCCACAAGTGTTCCGTATGGCACTTTTCCGCCGGATAAAACAAACGCCAGTTTCTTCGCGATTTTCAAATCATGCTCGCTGATAAAGCCAGATAGGAACATGCCCTCTGCTCCGAGAAGCATCGTCGCATAACCTGAATCACCCGTAACAGGGAATTTCTCGCGTTGAGGTGCTTTGTAACCCATGTCAAACAATGCAATAGCTGCCT
>DYWT01000166.1 GCA_020742515.1 Sporosarcina psychrophila | reverse complement strand
GAAGCGATATTAGCAGGAATTCTAATTCATTCCTCATGTTTGGGGACATTCGATCGATTTATGGCACTCCAAGTTGTAGGCCTCATCCCCGAAAAAGAAATGCGCTTTCTCACATAGACCATCCAGCGAAGGCGCGACTTCGTGGCAGCCGGAGCGATAAGACTGAAAGTGCTCTTCTTTCCGGCTTATCGCGGGAGGTATCCACAAAGCGTCGAAGCGATATAAGCAGGAATTCTGATTCTATCCATTGTAAAGCGCCTATGCCGTATTCATTTGTTCAATATATATCGTATGTCCTTACTTTATCAAAAGGAATGAGGGTGAAAAATGAAATATGTGATTGGAATTGATTTGGGCACAAGTGCAGTAAAGGTTCTACTTACGAATCAGAAGGGGGAAGTATGTAAGGAAATCTCGAAACCGTATCCACTCATTCAGTTGAAATCAGGATATAGTGAACAAGACCCGGAAGAGTGGGTGAAAAAAACAACAGAAGCTCTTTCAGAACTTGTGCAACAATTCAAAGGGAATCCGCAAGACATTGAAGGAATTAGCTTCTCTGGTCAAATGCATGGACTTGTATTAGTAGATCAAGATAACAAGTTATTGCGTCATGCTATTCTTTGGAATGACACGCGAACAACGAAACAGTGTCAAGAGATCTATGACATTGTGGGCAAAGAAAAGTTACTTAAAATCACTAAAAATCCTGCTTTGGAAGGCTTTACTTTACCGAAACTCTTATGGGTAAAAGAACATGAGCGTAACATTTTTGAAAAGATCGCTTACTTTATGCTACCTAAAGATTATTTGCGTTATCGTTTGACGGGAAAAATACATAGTGATTACTCCGATGCAGCAGGAACATTATTAGTAGATGTGAGTAAAAAAATGTGGAGTAATGAAATGTGTGAACTGTTTGCTATTGATAAATCAATTTGTCCCCCACTTGTAGAGTCACATGAATATATTGGAACAATTACGCCTGAATTTGCAAATGAAACAGGGCTATTTGAGTTAACAAAAGTGTTTGCAGGCGGTGCGGATAATGCTTGTGGAGCCATTGGTTCGGGGATTTTATCAGAAGGAAAGACGTTATGTAGTATTGGAACATCTGGTGTAATTCTTTCCTATGAGGAATCTAAAGACCGTAACTTTGATGGGAAAGTTCACTATTTTAATCATGGAAAAGAAGATGCCTACTACACAATGGGGGTCACTTTAGCTGCTGGGCATAGTCTTGAATGGTTCAAGCGTGTTTTTGCTGAAAATGAGGACTTCGACGAATTACTAGATAGTGTTAATCGTATACCGATTGGAGCAAACGGACTGATTTTCACACCTTATTTAGTAGGAGAACGGACCCCGCATGCTGACTCTTCTATCCGTGCTAGTTTTATTGGGATGGACTCTGCTCATACAAAAAAGGATTTTGTTCGGGCAATCCTTGAAGGGATAACGTTTTCATTAAATGAATCTATTCATATCTTTAGAGAAAATGGAAAGGAAATAGATACAATTGTCTCCATCGGAGGAGGTTCGAAAAATGAAACATGGTTACAGATGCAAGCTGATATTTTCGATTCAAAAATTGTGAAGTTATCAAGTGAGCAAGGTCCCGGTATGGGTGCTGTGATGCTTGCAGCGTATGGATGTGGTTGGTTTGAATCTTTAAACCAATGTGCAGATGTGTTTATCGAACCGATTAAAATATATCAACCAGTAAAAGAAAATGCAGAAAAGTATAAATCGCTATTTACAATTTACAGACAGGTTTATTCACAAACAAAAATACTGAATGAGGAGTTAAAGTCATTTAGGAACTAAAAATAAAGGAGAATGCTACGATGGATAAAATTCGTTGGGGAGTTTTAAGCACAGCAAATATTGCACAAACACAGGTGATCCCGGCTATATTTCGAGCGGAAAATGCAGAAGTAGTTGCAATTTCAAGTCGGGGAAGTAAAGTACATGCAATTGCATCTGCATTAAATATACCTAAAGCATACGAAAGTTATGAAGAACTTCTGAATGATCCCGAAATAGATGCAGTCTATATCCCTCTTCCTAATCACTTACATAAGGAGTGGGTGGATAAAGCAGCCAAGCAAGGCAAACACATACTTTGCGAGAAGCCAGCAGCTCTAACAGCTATTGAGGCTGCCGAAATGGTAGAAGGTTGTCGTGTGCAAAATGTGAAGTTCATGGAAGGGTTCATGTACCAGTTACATCCACAACATGAGCGGGTGAAAGAAATTATAGCTTCCGGAGAAATCGGTGATCTTAAATTAATAAAATCAAGCCACTCTTTTAATTTAGAAAACCGTGGTAATGATATTCGAATGGACAAGGATATGGGCGGAGGTAGCCTATACGATGTTGGTTGTTATTCTATCCAAGTAATTCGTCATCTGTCGGGTGCAGAGCCGGTGGAAGTACACGCTATTGCAGAAATTGAGCCTGAATCAGGGATTGATATGAGTACCTATGGGTATTTAAAGCTGGATAATGGTTTGACTGCTATTTTTGATTGTAGCTTTGATATGACCGAAAGAAATGAATATGAGATTGTGGGAACAAAAGGCACGATCAAAGTTCCTCTGGCTTTTCGCCCAGATACGAATGACGGTATAGGTTCTATCCTTGTTCAAGGAAACGGAACTACCCGTGAAGAAAAAGTATATGGTGATATCTATCGATTGGAAATTGAACACTTTTCTGCAGCTATTTTAACTAATACGGAACCTGCAATTTCAGGACAATCAACGATCAATAATATGCGTGTAATAGATGCTTGTTATCAATCCATTCAATCAGGGAGGATTGTGGAAGTGAAGGTACATTTAGAAGAATAACTTCACATTAAACTTGTGCGCTAACCAATCATGATTAGGTTATCGCACAAGTTTTAAATTTGAGAGATTGCCGTCCCTTAACAACACCGTTAGGGATAATTGTCATGGTCCTGTCTCTCATAATTTATCCTAATGTCTTCTATAAACAAAATGTGTCCATAACAACGGAGTATTCAATTTCATTGTTAGTCGGAATTTTAATTCCCCTATTGTTGGTTTTAGTTTACGGAACACGAAAGAAGCATTTGAAACTAGAACCTGGAAGTTGAAAATGTCTTGATACATTTAATGAAAGTATCAAGTTTTGAGAGAAATGGCACTAGGTCTAGCTAGTGATAAGGCTTCAGTAATACTTATGGTTTATTTGTACGGGGAACCATTTTTTCAGCATGTATTGTACGATGAGAAAATAGCTAATTTATTTATAGAGTTCCCAGGTAATAATTAAGCCTGCCAGTAGCAAAGCTGTTACACAAGAAAGTATATAACTTGTTTTTTGCAATTTCGTATAAGTTGCTTTTTTCCACTGTACGATAACCATACCTACAAAAATTCCTGCAAAAATTAGGTATGCATAAAAAATCCAAAAATGAATCACGAGAGAGGTATAAGATCCATACGAATATGCCCTAACGGCGAGAATAGCGAAGTTAACTAATATAGCACCTCCCGCAAAGTTTAATAAAGCAATCCATTTTTTCATAGAAGTATATACAACTACTTTTTTTCGGTTTTTAATGATACTACTAACCATCGCTAATAAGGATGCGAGGATATACAACACAGAAATAACTGCGGCAATTAAACTACCCATAAAGAACAGTTTCGTTTTACCTGATACGGGTAATAGATCAGTAGTCATCATAGATACATTCTCTACTTTATCGACATTCATTGTAAAATGAAGAAATAGGTTATATTCATTATTAGATTTGTATACATAAGGAGCAATTTGTTCATAAGTCATCCCGAACAATGAAAATGAATGGCTATCTTCCACCCTTAAATTCCCCATCATCAAGGCACTCATTAACTTTGTAAAACCATTGTAAGGTTGCCTTGCTTGCATATAGTTTCCTTTAAGTTCATGGGAATCAGGCAGTATCACACCATCTTTTTTAGCCACATAGTCGCCATACACGAACACTGGTAATCCATAGCTCAGCCCTGATTCGGCAATTTGATTTGTTAAGATGATAACACCCAGTTGCTCTTCCTTGGAAAAAGTGAAATTGCTTGAAAAACTATCTGTATTACCTCCATGTTCCAACACATCTACAGCATACAACCCTTTCCAAAATCCATGTGCATTTCTAGGGAATCCATTGTGATAAAAATCACTTGTAGTCAGCATTATATTTAACGTATTATTGCTATGAAACAAAGGGCTGCTTTTTCCATCTGCTGGCATCAATGCCATTATAAATTTAGCCGCATCTTCTGCAGTACCGATTGCACTACCGGCTGGATACAAACCAATGTAAATTCGTTCCTTTTTTGAGCGGTTAAATATACCCTTTTTATTCACTAAATAACCATGTATAGTTTCTCTTTTTTCTGCTACAACTTTATTATCTTGTTGTGAAGGATGGATTGCGGTGTCATTCATGTCGAGTGCGGTAAATATATGTTCATTGACATACTCATAAAAGGGTTGACCTGTAACTCTTTCCACTATAAAACCCGCCAGTGCAACCCCATAATTGGAATAGGCAACAATTTCTCCAGGCTTCTTCACCTGACTAGGTTCGAAAATATGCAGCACTTCCTCGAGAGGTTTTACATCATTGGGTGATAGATAGAATAAATCTGTATACTTATCCTCCCATCCAGCGTCGTGGTGCATGAGATTTAGCATGGAAATCGGTGTATCAAAGTGTAACTTTGTGAAAAAGTCTTTAGGCAAATATTTTTGAATATCTTCCTCTAAATCCAGTCTTCCTTGCTCTACAAGCTGCATTACACTTGTCCACACAAGGAGCTTAGTAGCTGAACCCCATTCAAAAACCGAATCTGGTGTAACTTCTACTTGTTTTTCCAAATCCGCATAGCCATAGGACTGATTAATAATCAGTTTACCGTCCTTCACAACAACGATTGATGCCCCAACCGTTGATTTGCCGATATAATTAGCAACATAATTATCGACTTGTTGGCTTAGTTGTGAATAGGGAATCCCAGATGGCGTGTTTTCCTGATTTTCCGCTGCAAAAGAGGTCAAAGGGAAATGATAAAAAATCATTACCAATATACTAATTATTATTGCTTTTCTCATATAATTATCTCCCCCAGCAAATTGGATTTTTATGAGTTATTCAAATGAATTATTTACTTTCCAAAAGAAGTGGCAAACACTATTAAGTAAGAGCGTTTGTTCTGGGTTGATTTCAATTCCTAATTATAGATTTTAAACGATCATTAACTTTCACGTACTATGAAAGTGAGAAGACTTTAGTAGTGATGCTCTCCTAAGTTGCTTGAAGCTCTTGTCGTAGAAGAAGTTTTTTCATCATTTCATTTACACATAAATCCACTAGCTTGTGGAAGGCTATCCTTATGTGGAGGTGTGTAAATGGGGAAGAAATCATCTGGTGGCAAAGATGAAACAGCCCATCTTGCTTGGTGGCAATTATCCCTTATTGGTGTCGGATGTATTATTGGAACAGGTTTTTTCTTAGCATCAAGTATTGCAATTAAAATGACAGGTCCGTCGGTCATCCTAGCCTTTATAATGGCTGCAAGTGCAACGTATATTGTGTTTGAAGCCTTAGCTAAAATGTCTGCAAAGGATCCGCAAAAGGGGTCTTTTAGAACGTATGCTAAAAAAGCATATGGACGTTGGGCTGGTTTTAGCAGTGGGTGGGTCTATTGGTGTTCGGAAATATTGATCATTGGCAGTCAGCTTACCGCAATCTCACTATTGTCACGATTTTGGTTTCCTGATATTAAATTGTGGATATTTGCATCGATTTATGCAGTTTGCGGCCTCATTGTTCTTTTTATTGGGGCAAAAGCGTTTGGGAAATTAGAGAGCATCTATGCTGTTATGAAAATTGCTGCTATTTTTATGTTTATAGTGATTGCCATTTTAGCACTGACCGGGACAATTGAGGGGAGTCCAAAGGCCGGTATCCCTCAATCTGTAAATGATTTTTTTCCCAACGGTGTAATTGGTTTTTGGAGTGCACTTTTGTTTGCTTTTTATGCGCATGGCGGAATTGAAGTGATGGGCGTAATGGCGATCCATTTGAAAAATAAAGAAGACGCTCCAAAGTCCGGAAAAGTCATGTTAGGGTTGCTTGGAGTCATTTATGTTACCGCACTTTCGTTAGCGCTCTTACTGATGCCTTATGATAAGTTCAGGGAAAACAAAAGCCCGTTTGTTGAGGCTTTATCAGGTGTTAGTAATATTGAATTTTTCCCACATGTGTTTACTGCTGCAATTATTATTGCCGGGTTTTCAACGATGTCTGCATCCCTGTTCTCGGTTACCACGATACTTCTGACAATATCTGAAGATGGAGATGCTCCTAAAATATTCAGTAAACAAACGAAAAAGAAATTTAAAATGCCATTGCCTGCGATTGCTTTAACTTCAACTGGGCTAGTTCTTTCCATCGTGACCTCTTTATTATTGCCTGATAAAGTGTACGAATATATAACCACAGCCGCAGCACTAATGCTTCTTTATAATTGGCTGTTCATTTTAATCATGTATCACAAATTAATCGAGCCGACTACTGCGGATAAAGTGAAAAGGGTGATTGGAATGATTCTAGTCATTGCGGCCGTGAGTGGAACTCTTTTCCATCAAACAAGCCGACCTGGCTTTTTTATCAGTTTACTGTTCCTCACAGTCATTGGAATAGTTGTCTTATTATTACGTAAAAAGTGGAAAAAAGATGAGGCTCAAAATAGTGCGTGATAGGCTTGAATCCCAAAATATATTCCGAAACCAATCATGGATAGGGAAGATAGTATAGAGATAACCTTCAGGAGCTTCGTGGATAATAATCTACGGGCTCCACTTGATATTGTGGCCATTATTGTATCCCATAAAATGATTCCAAGTATGATGGCCAGGCTATTCATAATAAGTTGATCGCCAGTAAAGGTTTTGGCTGTTTCTGCAAGAACTGAACCATAGATGCCCAACCAAAAAAGTATCGTTAGGGGATTTAATAGGGACATGAAAAAACCAGTTAATACTGAACGCCTAAGACGGTCTTTTTCACCTGAATTCAAATTTAATTCAATTTTATGTAATGATAGTAAACTTTCTATACCTGTATATGTAAGGACAAAACAACCAAATGACCAGAGAATTATTTTTACAAGAGGTGAGTCAATAATTTGACCGACCCCGTAATAAACCATAGCCATATACAAGATGTCGGCTATTAAGGCACCTAAACCAAAAATCCAAGCATGAAAAAATCCGTTTTTAATTCCTATGTCTAGTTGCGCAGCGTTAACAGGGCCGATTGGTGCAGCTAAAGAAACGCCTAAAAAGATATAGGCAGCTATTGAATTTATGAAATAGTCCTCCTTTTAAATGATGTCTATGCATCTTATTCGAAGGGAGTGACCTGTACAACCATCTAAATGAAAAATTCTAGAGAAAAAAGGACTTAGCAACAACCACTAGGTCCTCTTTTTACACCATTTTATTCGTTTTTTCAATTTCCTCGACTTTAATGAACTTAAAGACAATGAACAATAGAATAATTCCCAATACACCCGCTGTAATATAGCTGACGTTAAGAAAATTTTTCATAGCGAGTGACATAATAGGTGGGCCTGCTGCAACGCCAATAAACCTTGCCGAGCTATAAAAAGAAGAAACAGTGCCTCTTAATTCTTTTTTTATATTTTCAGTTATAATAGCGTCCAGTGCAGGTAGTAATGCACCAATGGCAATACCC
>DYWT01000165.1 GCA_020742515.1 Sporosarcina psychrophila | reverse complement strand
TTATTTTATTCTAAATATTCTTTCTTATTATAGTCTAATAGACTATAATAGTTTAAATGACCTTATCCTACTAAAGTTTGTAAGTGAGATAGAGTTGTTGAACAAGAGGGGGTAAGCCATATGAAGTCAATTAAAGCAAAAATCATTGTAAGTGTTATTACCTTATTTATCATTATCCTGACAGTGGTAAATTTGTTTGTTAATCTTCAAATGCAAAAACAAACAGAAAGTGTCCTCACTCATCAAAGTGAAGTTGCGGTAAAAGAAATGAGTCGATCAATTGAAAATTATATGTTGCAATATGAAAAAACGTTATACTTGCTTACCGAAAATCCAGCAGTCACATCCTTTATAGAGACACAGTATGGAAAGGAAAATGATAGTGAATTGAACCGTGGAATTGAAAAAGCGTTTACTAATTATATGGAACAATTGACAGACACGGATTTAATGTATTTTGCATTTGAAAACAAATACACGAAATTTGTACCCCATCTCGTTATCGAAGGATTTGATCCGACTACTCGTGTGTGGTATACAGCAGCAAGTGATCAACCGGACAAAGTCGTTTGGTCCGATCCATATGTCGATGCGGCGTCAGGCGGATATGTCATTACGGCATCTAAGGCGATGAAACAGAATAATTCACTTATCGGTGTTATTGGCGTAGACATTAGTTTGGGGAATATAACTGATAGTGTTTCCAAAAGTGAATTCGGATTTGAAGGCTATCCGTTCTTATTTGACAAAAATGGTGGTGCAATTGTTCATCCTAACTTACTGACAGAAGAAGAGGAATTGGCAGATTTGTCTTATATGACGGCATTGTTTGGTGATGGAAAAACTGAAGGAATCGGAAAATATAATGAAGAACAGAAAAAAATGGTTGGCGTCTTTACGGAAGTTCCACATTTCGGTTGGACAGTCGGTGCCGCATTCAATCAAGATGCAATCGACGGTTCTGTAAGTCAAATTAGGAATTTAATCATCATGATTTTCATCCTGGCAGGAATCATCATGATAATTGTTCTCTGGTACTTAATTTCAAAAATCGTTAGTCCTCTTGGTGAGATTCGTTCAGCGATGGACAGAGTGGCAGAAGGAGATCTAAACTCTTATGCGAATGTGAAGTCAAAAGATGAATTCGGTCAACTGGCAACCAATTTCAACTTTATGACAGGCAAAGTCCGGGAAGTTATCACGATGGTTAACAAGTCAGTGGAAGAGGTCCGGCTATCTGCAGAAGGTTTGAGCGCCTCTGCGGAAGAGACAAATGCTGTTAGTGAACAGATGGCTGGTGCCATCGACGACATCGCTTCTGGTGCTACAAAATCTGCGCAAGATACAGAAGATGTGACGAAAACCGTTGATTATTTAAGCGAACAAATTATAGGGATACAAGAAAAAGCGGGCGTTATGACTGACATTGCGACCGAAGCGGAAGAGGTCAATAAAAGTGGGCTTAGCCAAGTTAATCAGCTTCAATCATCGTTCGATGGTTGGAAGACAAACTTGCAATCGATGGCGAATGTCGTTGGTGATTTGGAATCAAAAGTTGGCGCGATCGGGGTTGTAATGGAAACAATCACTCAAATTTCCACACAGACGAACTTGCTGGCACTCAATGCGAGCATTGAGGCGGCGCGTGCAGGTGAACATGGTAAAGGATTCGCAGTTGTCGCTGATGAAGTTCGTAAGCTCGCTGAACAATCTGCACGTGCAACAGAGGAAGTAAAAGTGACAGTTCAAGAACTTCAAAACGGCTCTCGTCAAGTTTCCATTCAAATGAGAGAAACCGGGGAGACATTCGAGGAACAAGGAAAAGTCGTACAAGCAACACAAATTACGTTCGGAGACATTTCAGGACTCATGGACAAGTTGGAACAATCGATCGGTAGTGTCTATGAAGAAGTAAATAAAGTCGTCGAACATAAAGAAACGGTCATGCAGACGATTGAAACGATGGCGGCGACAGCTGAGGAAACAGCTGCAGCAAGCGAAGAAATCAGTGCATCAACAGACGAACAGTTACATGCAATCCGCGCAGTAGCTCAAGCCGCGGACGCCCTGTCTGGACTAAGCGATGATCTGCACACAGCCATTAGCCATTTCAAAATTTAATAAGAGTTCGTTTTTTGTAAATGGCTCCAGATAACGTTCGGAAGTATAAATAAGGCAATTACCGTTTAAATTGCTGTCTTAATTAGCATCGCATTTTGCGGTGCTTTTCTTTTTTTTGAAGGCTGTTTTCATATAGAGCATTGCTTTCCTAACCATACTAAAAATAACTTGTTAGACTGCAATTTCAGAGCAAATGGTTTTATTTTACACGTTGAAACAAGGTTTTTTCTGAAAAGCCAGATGAAGTAACAAAACTGCTCAAAACCATTCATGAAGCAAGAACGGGGCATGTTAGGGTAGATGTCTAATCCTTTCTATTCACTTAGCATATAACCGATTACTTTGTTTGTATTTGTATCGATTAGTATTAAAGGAGTACCAACTACGACATTCTCTTTATCTTCAAAGGACACGGATAAAGCTTCTTCTGCTTCATGAGTGTCATCTAACAATTCATAGTTGTTTTCGACAACGACTTTTGTTACTTTTGCACTTTGCCAATTCTCTTTTGCGGTATCGTTCCAACCTTTATCTACAACGAAGTCCCAAGCGATTTTTCTTACCTCATCATAACTATCTTTTTCGGTGTTATTTTCTGCATTTTGAATATCGGAACAACCAACGACTAAAAAAGTTGATAATATAGTTAGTGCAAGGTATAAAACTACCTTTCTCATGTAATATTTATAACCCCTTTTCTTAGTATGTATGTTGAATTAAAAAATTCCGTTGAATCCGCTGTGGCGCTCACTAATGAGAGAGTTGTAATTCGGGGAGAGGATTGCAGAACGCTTGGCGCTTTTGGGATGCCTCCCGCCATAAGCGAGGGGACTGAAAAAGTACGATTTCCTTCAATCCCGTTGATATCCGTTCCGAGCGGACGCTTTCCACGGGCACGGCTTCAGCCAATCGAACTACGAAGGGTTCGATTGGCCTTAATTTCTGTGTTCTTTGCAGAAATTAAGGCATTCTTGCCCCGTGCCCCCAACGCTAGCGCTTTTGCTCGCAAAAGCCGTTCTTCGTAACGGCTCTTCCTGCGGGGTCTTCAGCTCGTGCTGTTCCCGCTGGAGTCGCCGCTCTCCACTATAATCAACTAGTTCTTACTAAAAAAAGAACTTTTTCAGTGGCCTCCCATAAGCCAGACAGCTTCGCCCGTCAGTCTTATGGCTTCGGCTACCCCTTTTAAGGCGCCTACGCTCAGTTTGTATGGGTATTCTTTTGTTCAATATATATAGTTGCAACTTCGTGGTTCTTATTGCAAACCACTGAAGGAAGGCAGCCTAAGGTCGCAACTTCCTGTCGCAATAAGGAGGGATGCAGTTCAATCCCTCTCCGGTGCACGCTCACATTCTGTGAGCGCAAAAAAATCCCCGCCCCTAATGCAAGGGACGAAGATGTTAGTCTCGCGGTACCACCCTAATTACCGGAAAAGTTGTATCCGGCATCTCTGGTTGCCTTAACGCGGCGGACGGCAGGGATGAGCTGCACTCTGGAGTAGCTTTTCAACATTTTACACGAGTGCCTTTTCAGCCAAGAAGCACCTTTCTGAACGAGTAAACATGCCTACTTTCTCCGTCAACGTATTTATATATGGTCACAATGATTTCTTAATTGGATTATAGAAAAGTTCCGCCTTCTTGTCAATCGGAAGCTTCAAGAAATTCATAGGGTGTTACCCCTTTCATTCCAATCAGTGGATCGATTGTCAGGAATGTTCCCATCGTCAGTTCAAAAACTACGGGTTCAGAATCACCCGAACTTTGGTTCGCCTCTTCAGTAACGCCTGTATTTTCACGCTCCGGTACCTCCGTCGCTACGGGTTCAACGACGTCACCATTTAGCCGCTCTTTTAGAGTCGTTTGTCGCTCTAATTCGTCGGTCCGCGCAATACCAGCCCTAAACTCTTCAGGCTCACCGCACAGGATGAGGAAGTTCTTCGCACGAGTGATGCCAGTGTACAACAAATTGCGTCGCAACATTTTACGGTGGCCGCGAACGATAGGCATAATTACAATTGGAAATTCGCTGCCCTGGGATTTATGAATCGAACAACAATACGCAAGAGTGAGCTGATTGAGGTCACTTCGTTCATAGGTAACTTCTATGCCATCATACGAAACAACAAGCAACTCTTTTTTATCTATTGTTTCTTTTGCCTTAATAATCGCAATGACTTCACCCATATCTCCGTTGAAAACATTACTTTCAGGTTGATTGACAAGCTGGAGCACCTTATCTCCAATCCGGTAAATCGCTTCACCAAAAACGACTTCTTTCCGTTTTGGTCCGGGCGGATTGACCATTTCTTGAATCATTTTGTTCAAACCATCAATACCGGCAGGCCCTCTATACATCGGCGCAAGTACTTGGATGTCCTTTATAAGATGACCTTTAGTGATTGCATTTTTGACGACTTGCTCAACGACTTCAAGGATTCGGTCACTGCCCGCTTTTATAAATGAACGATCTGAGGTCTTCTTCGTAATATCCTCTGTCCATTCAGACCGTTTGATCATATGTGCCATTTCGATAATGGATGAGCCTTCACTTTGCCGGAAAACTTCAGTCAGCTCAATGACTGGAACTTTGCCTGAATCCAGCATATCTCGCAACACTTGACCTGGTCCGACCGGCGGTAACTGATCTTGATCTCCGACGAATAGCAATTGAACATCATTAGACAGCGCCTTTAATAGCTGATGAGCAAGCCATGTGTCAACCATCGACATTTCATCAATGATGATAAGGCGCCCTTCCACTTCCCGTTCGGTCTCTTCTTCCTTTTCCTGCCCGTTAAACCCAAGCAGGCGATGGATTGTCATTGCTGGTAATCCGGTAGATTCCGACATACGCTTTGCAGCGCGCCCAGTCGGTGCCGCTAATACAATCGGGAACGGTTCTTTCTTTTTGGCATACTCTTTTGGATCAAGCGACAATCCATGCAATTCAGCATATACTTCAACGAATCCTCGTATAACAGTTGTTTTTCCTGTACCTGGACCGCCTGTTAAAATCATTAAAGGAGAATGAAGTGCAGTTTCAATCGCCGCCACTTGTGTTTCTGCATAATTGACATTAAGCCGCTCTTCAACTTCTCCAACCGCTTTTCTAATTTCAGACACCGGAAACTGATCGGCTGTATCATTTTCCATAATCCGTTCGAGCTTAGTTGCGATGCCGATTTCAGAAAAGTAAAGGGACGGTATGTATAATCGTCGTTCTTCAGCAGATAGTTTTCCTTCACCTACAAGCTCAATAATTGCCTGGGAAATATCTGAAAATTGAATATCTATTCGTTGGCTCATTTCAAGCAATCTTTTCACTTCCGGCAAAACCGCTTCTGCTTCAACAAATACATGTCCGGCTGATTGCACGGCCTGATTCATCGAGTGGAGGATGGCTGCTTTGATTCTTGAGGGATGATTTCCCGTAATACCAAGATTCTTTCCGAGTTCGTCGGCACGCTGGAAACCGATTCCTTCAATCTCTTCAATAAGCTGATATGGATTTTCAGTTAGCTGTGAAATCGCTTCTTCTCGATACTTTTGATAAATTCGCATGGCAATTTGCGGGCCGAATCCCCACTCATTCAACTGGATAATCGTCCGCTCTAGCCCCATATTCTGTTCAAGTACAGAAACCAATGTCTCTTTCTTGTCATCGGTTAGTTTAGGTATGGTACTGAGCACTGCGGGGTTGTCTAGTATCTTTTTAATAGCATCCTTGCCAAGTTTTTTGACGATTGTTTGAGCTGTCTTCATCCCGATGCCCGGAAACAAATCTCCCGATAAATAATGCACAAGGCCCGTTTCCGTTGCAGGCATCTCTTTTGCAAACGTATGCACATCGAACTGTGCTCCGTATGTTGGATGATTGACAAGCTTACCCGTAAATTTGTAGTCATCTTCTGGATTCAACTGTGGAAAACTGCCTTTAACGATGATTTCTTTATCTTCGTTCCCGCTATTGGTTTCACGAACTTTTAGTTTCGCAATTGTAAAAAGGCTGTCAGGGTTATGGAAGATCGTTACGACCGGTCGGCCAATTAAAAAGATTTCATCCGTATTCCCCACTCCGTTGTTCCCTTCCATCACCGCCACCCCTTCTTATTTTCCTTCTTCACCCAGTTGAATCATGTCATATATATAGCGTGCCTGGACGTGTTCCGGATCGATCGTAAACGCTTTTTCAAGATGATAAAGTGCATCTTGTTTCTGTTCTGTCGATACTGCATACAAAAAACCAAGATTGTATTGAGCGTCAGCATTTTCTTCGTCTTGTTCGATGATAAAACGGAATTCATTCCCTGCTTCTTTGAATAGTTCTAAATTTGCAAGGACAATTCCATAGGACAAACGGATTTCAAGATCGTCCGGAGCCAATTCAGCTGCACGCTGTAAATAGGGCAATGCTAACTTTTCATTATTAGATCGTTCAAGACTTTTGCCGAGCATGAAATAAACGTCAGCCTCTTCAACACCTTGACGGATTGCCTTTTCATATAGTTTTGCTGCTTCTTCAAAACGTTCTTTATTGTAATAAAGATTGGCAAGACCATAAAACGCTGTGCCCGCTTCAGGATCAAGTGTGATCGCCTTTTGGAAAAATGGTTCCGCTCTTTCAGCATCTCCAAGTGAAGCGAAAACATTCCCTAAGTTGATATAGCCGACTGCATTTTCGGGATCCTTTTCGACCCCTTGCATAAATGATTCGACTGCTTTTTCATATTCACCGTTTTGCAGCGCGGCGATTCCAATTTCATTGAATTCCATAGTCAACTTCCCCTTATCCAACATAATCAAGTTGTTTACCATTTTTTATAACTGTATCGATTGTTCCTCCGCCAAGGCACTCGTCCCCGTCATAGAAAACAACAGCCTGCCCAGGTGTGATTGCCCGGACAGGTTCTGCAAAGCGTACAATTGCATTCCCTAAGCCATCAAGCTCAACCGTTACATGTGTATCTGGTTGACGGTAGCGGAACTTTGCCGTGCAGCTAAATGTTTTCGGCAGTTCTCTAGCAGTAGAGAAACTGACATCAATTGCTGTTAGACTGTCAGAATAAAGCGCATCATTATCGAAGTTTTGGCCAACGAGAAGCACATTTTCTTTCAAGTCTTTCCCGATTACAAACCAAGGTTCTCCAGCTCCGCCAATACCAAGACCGTGACGTTGACCAATCGTATAGTACATGAGTCCGTCATGACGGCCTACAGTTTCGCCTTCCATCGTCGTCATATCTCCTGGTTGAGCAGGAAGATATTGACCAAGGAATTCCTTGAAATTCCGCTCTCCGATGAAACAAATACCCGTGGAATCCTTTTTCGCCGCTGTCGAAAGCCCTGCTTCAACCGCTTTTTCACGAACGGCACTTTTTTCCATATTGCCAATTGGGAACATCACTTTTTGCAACTGTTCCTGTGTTAGCTGATTCAAGAAATACGTCTGGTCTTTATTTGCATCTTTTCCGCGCAACATTGAAACGCCGCCATCTACTTCTACGACTTGTGCATAATGACCCGTTGCCAAATAATCCGCTCCAAGACTCATTGCATGTTCAAGGAAGGCCTTGAACTTGATTTCTTTATTACACATGACATCGGGATTCGGAGTACGTCCCGCTTTATATTCTTCTAGGAAATACGTAAATACTTTATCCCAATATTGTTTTTCGAAATTGACTGCATAATAAGGTATTCCGATATCATTGCAGACACTGATAACATCTTCATAATCTTCCGTAGCTGTACAGACACCGAATTCGTCAGTGTCGTCCCAATTTTTCATGAATATGCCAATGACTTCATAGCCTTGTTCTTTTAGCAACAGTGCTGCCACCGACGAATCTACGCCGCCCGACATACCCACAACAACACGTGTTTCTGCTGGTGATTTAATTGTTTGCATTCTATTTTTCATCCTTTATCGTTTCATTTGACAGACCGTTTAACGATTTCAGCAATTATTTCAGCTGCTTCCTTAATCGTTTCCTCAGTAAGCCCAAGGCCAAAACTGAAACGGACTGAATTTCGTAATTTTGGAGAACCTTCACCGAACATAGCAGTCAAGACATGCGACGGGTCGAGTGAACCTGCGGTACATGCAGACCCACTGGAGACAGCAATACCCGCCATATCAAGATTAACAAGCAGTGATTCAATATCTGTTCCTGGAAAGCTGATATTCACAATATGCGGCAGTTTTTCCGCACTTTTCACGGAAACGTCATAAGCGACAGCTTGTTCATCAAATACAGCAGTCATTAGTGACGCAAAGTTGTTATATTTAACTGTGTTTTGTTCCATCGCCTGTTGCGCAATCGTCACTGCTTCTGAAAAAGCAACAATTGCTGGAAGGTTTTCCGTGCCTGCACGCCGTTTTCGTTCTTGCTCCCCGCCGAAAAGAAGCGGTGTTGTATCAAATCCTTTGCGCTGGTATAGGAAGCCTATTCCTTTGGGACCGTTTAATTTATGAGCCGACACCGATAACAGATCGACACCGAGTTCATCCACATGAATCGGAACGAGTCCATAAGCTTGTACAGCATCCGTATGGAAAACGGTTTGGTGCCCTTTCAGCAATGCCCCAATTTCACGGATCGGTTGAATGGTACCCACTTCGTTATTCCCATACATGATCGTTACAAGAATCGTTTTGTCAGTCAGTGCATTTTTCACTTGTTCCTCAGTTATTTGTCCATATTCATTCACTTCCAAGTAGGTTACATCAAAGCCTAGCAGTTCTAGTTGTTTACATGGAATTAATACGGCATGGTGTTCAATATTTGTTGTGATAATATGGTTTCCTTTGGCTTTCATCGCCATAGCAGTGCCGAAAATTGCAGCATTGTCTGCTTCCGTGCCACCCGAGGTGAAAATAATTTCCGCCGGTTCTGCATGAATTGATTGTGCAAATGTTTTTCTTGCTTCATCAAGCCATTTTCGGGAATCCCTGCCATAACTGTGAATACTGGAAGGGTTACCAAAAACTGATTCAAGAATTTTTATATAAGCCGCACTTACTGCTGGATGAACTGGCGTCGTTGCAGCATGATCTAAATAAATTTTCCTCATAATAAGACCCCTTTAAATGTAAAACATATAACTATCACGGTCATCTGCTTCAGCGGATTTCATTAAATCTTCAATCGTTGTAGTATCAAGTACACTACGGACTGCTTCGCCGATTCGCTTCCATAGCTCTTGCTGAGGAATATCCGATCCTTCCAGCCCCTCTACAAGTTGAATAGGACCTTCAAGAATGCGAATAACATCTCCAGCCGTAATTTCTACCGGAGGCTTGGCCAGCATATATCCACCATAAGCGCCGCGGACACTTTTCACAATGCCACTATTACGAAGCGGCGGAATAAGCTGTTCAAGATATGCTTCAGACAACTTCTGTTCTTCAGCGATTTTGCGGAGCGGTACAGGACCTTCTCCGTATTTGGCACCGAGTTCGACCACGATTGTCAACCCATATCGGCCTTTTGTAGAAATCTTCATTTATATCCCGTCCTTTTTACGATTGCTTCAAAATATTATAGCATAACTGACCTCCAGGCTTCCTTAAAATGATTTACGTTTGTCTAATGTGTATAATAGAGGAACGGATGTACTGCGAGGAGTGATCATTTTGCATAACGAACCATTGGCGTTTCGCATGCGCCCAAGAAATATAGATGAAATTGCGGGACAGAAAGATATTATCGGTGAGAAGACCGCACTGTACCGGATGATAAAAAATGGGCACGTTCCTTCGATGCTGCTTTATGGGGAACCGGGTATCGGTAAAACCTCACTTGCCCACGCAATCGCGGGTACTAGCAATCTGCCATTCATCGCCATGAATGCGACAGTTTCAGGGAAGAAAGATGTCGAAGAAGTGGTAGCAGAAGCACGAATTACAGGAAAAGTATTATTGTTCCTCGATGAAATTCATCGTTTCAATAAATTACAGCAAGATACATTACTGCCCCATGTTGAAAGTGGCTCGATTGTCCTAATAGGAGCAACAACTGAAAATCCATACCATGATGTCAATCCCGCGATACGTTCCAGGTGCGGTGAAATTCGCCAATTATCCAGGTTAGAATCGGAAGATTTGTTGGAAGTACTTCACAGGGCTCTAGCAGATGAAGAACGCGGCCTTGGAAAAATGGCAATTGAGATAACAGAAGAACAGCTTACTTTGATTTCAGAAGGTGTGAATGGTGATGCCCGAAAAGCGTTAACTGTTCTGGAGTCATCTGTATTGGCAAGTGATGAAGAAGATGGAAAAATAGTTATTGAAGACTGGCTACTTGAAAACTTGCTTGGAAGAATTGGTTTATTCGGAGATAAAAAAGGTTCACATTTTTACAACTTATTGTCTGCCCTTCAAAAGTCGGTCCGCGGCAGCGACGCCAATGCAGCAATTTATTATCTCGCAAACCTTCTTGAAACCGGCGATCTAATTGCTGTAAATAGACGCTTGCTCGTCATGGCTTATGAAGATATCGGATTAGCTTCACCAGAGGTGGGCCCGCACGTTCTTGCTGCAACAGAAGCTGCAGTGAGACTCGGCATGCCGGAAGCACGCATTCCCCTTGCGAATGCCGTCATCGAAATGTGTCTGGCATCCAAATCAAATTCGGCCTATAAGGCATTCGACGCTGCTGTAAAGGCGATCAACGAAGGTAAAACTGGAGACATTCCGTTGCATTTACGGGACGCTCACTATGCTGGTGCGGCGAAGCTCGGACATGTCGGTTACAAATACCCGCATGACACGCCACTTGGTTCATTCGGCGGCTGGACTGATCAGCAATATCTACCCGATAAATTAAAGAATACAGAGTTTTATAAGCCAGTGATTGCAGGCGAAGAGAAAAAGATGGCTGCGATTTA
Organism: Sporosarcina psychrophila; assembly: GCA_020742515.1. Classification (GTDB taxonomy): domain Bacteria; phylum Bacillota; class Bacilli; order Bacillales_A; family Planococcaceae; genus Sporosarcina; species Sporosarcina psychrophila_B. Next base: position 38,656 of record DYWT01000165.1, on the reverse strand, counting down.
CGATCGATTAAAAGAGTTCCGCAAGAAGAAGTGAATAGAATATGCAAAACCCTCCTGAAAAGTTTAACTTTCGGGAGGGTTTTGCATATTGCTTTTTATTTAGCCGCCGCTTCCAATACTTCTGCGGGAACTATTGCTTCATCCACATTATCAAAGTGGCTATAAACTGCATTTAGTGTCTGTTTAACACGATGAGAATTACCATCAACTTGTGTCATTGAGTACGTTGTCGTATCGAGCATCATTTTGAAATCAGTTATATAGAATGTTTTGCTATCGATTCCAATAACAATGTCAAACTTATTGATGAACGGAAACTCGCTGTTTAACACATCCATGTCAGTTTCGCTTCCATCGTTCGAAAGAAATAGTATTTTTTTAAATTCTTTATATTGTTCTCTCGACAAAGACAGTTTTAAATTATAACCATAGTCAATTGGTTCCAAAACAAAATCATTTGCAAACTCGTTAAAAAAGTCCAAGTTTAATGTCGGGTGTACATTTGCAACCATCGAACCAAATAGCTCAGAAATCGAACCCGATTGTAATTCTTCCCAAACCTTTTTTTGGTTATCTTTGATGAACACACGATTACCCACTTTAATTACTTCTGCATCCCATGCGTTTCCATCTATCGGTCGCACTTTCACAGTCTGTTTAAATGTTTGCGTTTCTAACGTTGCATCCGAAGTCATTTCATACTTCACACTGTGCTTCTCTTCGGGCGCAGTCGTTTTCCAATAATCATCATAAGAGATATTTGTGCGCACACTCTCCAGCTTAATAGATGCTTCTTTCGCTTTTGCGAAAACGTCTTGTGCCGACATGCCCTTTTTCGCTTCCACAGTACTGCACGCCGTCAATAATAGAGCAACTAACCCAAAGACAAATATTTTAAAAACTTTATTCACACAGAAACATCCTTTCTTCACTTCCAAGTTCATTTCCTAAGTAACGACCATATTATAACCCTAGTAATATTTTAGTTACAACTAAGAAAAGCACAAGCACCTTGGTAAACCCGAGGAAAAAAACTTATGCTTATCTTTAAAAAAGGAACCGCATGAAAAAGCTCATCCACACGCCCCTTTTAATTATGCTTTATCTTTTACCCGTTGTATAGGAATATCCGCAACGATATCATTCATAACCCAGCTTGCACAGATGAGTCCGGCAACTGAAGGAACAAATGCATTCGATGCTGGCGGCATTTTCGCTTTTCGGATATAAGCATCTGGCTTCCCTACTGTGTCAACTACGTCTTCCCTGACTACAATCGGACTTTCATCGGAAAAGACCACTTGAACACCTTTGGAAACACCTTGTTTACGGAGCCTTAGACGTATCACTTTCGCAATTGGATCTGTATGTGTTTTTGAAATATCCGCAATTTGGAACCGTGTAGGATCCGTCTTGTTCGCAGCACCCATACTAGAAATGATCTTCACTTTTCGAGCGATGCATTCTTTTATTAAATGAATCTTAAAACTGATTGTATCCGACGCATCAATGACATAATCAGGCTTGTAGCTGAAAAACTCTTCCGCCGTTTCCTCCGTATAAAACATATGAAGTGAAATAACTTCACAATCTTTGTTTATATCAGCAATACGTTCTTTCATCACTTCGGCTTTTGAACGGCCGACTGTCGACAAATAAGCGACAAGCTGCCGATTAATATTCGTGATATCGATATCGTCCTTATCAACAAGAATAATACGACCGATTCCGCTTCTTGCACATGCTTCCGCTGCAAACGAACCGACTCCCCCGACACCAAGTATCGCGACTGTCATGTCACGCATGCGTTTTACACCCTCTGTACCTATGGCTAATTCATTCCGTGAAAATTGATGTAACAAGAAAAACTCCGCCTTTCATATACTATATATGTTGAAAGAAAAACATTGAATTCGCTCAGCTTAGGGGATTCCTCCGCTAAGTAAATATAGGTATTCATTTTTTCAACATATATAAAATCTTAATTTTCTCCAATAAAAAACCCCTCCGCACGTAAGTCAGAGGGGTGTATGATCATGTAAGAACAAATCCCGAATGTGCCGTCTTTGTAGTATCGCTTTGAACCCGCACTCAGCAGGTGGGTGCCCTATCCGCTTCTTTTGACGTCCCGATTAAAGGCATGTCATCCAAATCGAAATACGGACTCCCGACGAAAAAATGTTCGGTCAAAACTGATTGGCAAATAACGTACACTTCAGGATTCGTATTACTTGTATAATAACATACTTCTAAAATCGGTTCAATGATTTTACAGAAAAAGTTTTTGCTTTTTTCCGATATGACTGATTACTTCTTGCTCGCCGGTCTGATTTGTATACCTAGTTCAGCAAGCTGTCCATCGTCAACGCGGTCTGGCGCAGAAGTTAGCAGGCAACTAGCGCTCGCTGTTTTTGGAAACGCGATTGTATCACGCAAGTTCGTTGAACCTGAGAGTAGCATAACGATCCGATCAAGTCCGAAGGCGATACCGCCATGAGGAGGCGTTCCATAATCAAACGCATCCAGAAGAAATCCAAATTGTTCCTGTGCGCGCTCTTCAGTGAATCCAAGTGCTTCAAACATTTTTTCCTGAACATCACGTTGGTAGATGCGAAGTGATCCTCCTCCAAGTTCGTAACCATTCAATACAAGGTCATACGCTTGTGCTTTGACTGTTTCAGGACTCGTTACGAGCTCTTCCACATCAGCAGGCATCGTGAACGGATGGTGTGCTGCGTAATAACGGCCGTCTTCTTCGTTATATTCGAACAGCGGCCACTCAGTTACCCATAGGAAATTGAATTTCGATTCGTCTATTAAGCCGCGGTCTTTTGCAAGCTTAGATCGAAGAGCGCCTAATGCTTCTGCAACAACTTTCTTTTTGTCTGCTACGAACAATAATAGGTCTCCTGCTTCAGCGTCCGCTGCCAGTTTTAGACGATCAGCTGCTTCCCCTTCGAAAAACTTCGCGATCGGGCCTTTCAGACCTTCTTCATCGACTTTCAGCCATGCAAGACCTTTTGCACCATAGACTGCTGCAAACTCTCCCAACGCGTCAATGTCTTTTCTAGAGTAATCATCGGATGCCCCTTTTACATTGATGAGCTTCACTTGTCCGCCCGATTCAATTGCGCCGGCAAACACTTTAAATGAGGAATCTTTCACAGTGTCTGACACATCTGTCAGTTCCATCGCAAATCGTGTATCCGGTTTATCGGAACCGAATCGCGCCATTGCTTCGTCGTATGGGATGCGCTTAAATGGAATTTGGACATCAATACCTTTTACGTTTTTCATCACCTTCTGCATCAAACGCTCATTCAACTCAATAATATCTTCAATTGACATGAAACTCATTTCCATATCAATTTGAGTGAACTCAGGCTGACGGTCGGCACGAAGGTCTTCATCACGGAAACAGCGGGCAATTTGGTAATAGCGGTCAAATCCGGATACCATAAGCATCTGTTTGAACAGTTGCGGCGATTGCGGCAATGCATAAAACTCTCCTTCATGCACACGGCTCGGTACAAGATAATCCCGTGCGCCTTCTGGTGTCGACTTCGTCAAAATCGGTGTTTCCACTTCAAGGAAGCCTTCATCGTCAAGGAAGTTACGAACCGTTTTAGTGATATCCGAACGCATTTTAAACGTCTTCGCGAGTTGTGGACGACGGAGATCGAGGTACCTGTATTTCAATCTGAGTTCCTCACTTACATCCGTTTCATCCTCAATCATGAAGGGAGGATTCTTCGCCTCGTTTACAATCTTCAATTCTTCAACTTGAACTTCAATCGATCCCGTTTTCATGTTAGGGTTTTTAGTTTTTTCTTGCCGTTCGATAACCTTTCCTGTAAGTTCTACTACGAACTCATTGCGCAGTTTGTCTGCAATTTCGATTGCTTCTTTTGAAAAATCAGGATTGAATACTGCTTGCACAATTCCCGTACGATCCCGTACATCGACGAATATAAGCCCGCCCAGGTCCCTTCTCTTTTGAACCCATCCTTGTAACGTAACCGTTTGTCCGATTACCTCTTCTGTCAATTCACCGCTGTAATGTGTCCGTTGCATTGCCTTCATCCGCCTCTCTTTATCCGATCAATGTTTCTTTTAGTTTTTGAACCAGTTCAGCAACAGGTACTTTTTCTTGCGCCCCGTTAGCCATGTTTTTCAATATAGCAACGCCTTCCGTTACCTCATCTTCACCAAACAATACAACTGTTCGCGCATCCAACCGATCCGCCGATTTCATTTGCGCCTTCATTTTCCGGTCCATATAATCCATATCCGACCGAATGCCAGCTTCTCTCAGTGCACCTAGAAGCTTGAAGCCCGGGCGGCGTGCGGTTTCACCAAGTGTCACAATATAAACGTCAAGTCTCGGCTCAGCCTCAAACGATTTCCCTTCAGCAGCCATAGCAAGTAGCAATCGTTCAATACTCATCGCAAAACCGATACCTGGTGCAGAAGGTCCCCCGATTTCCTCAGCGAGACCGTTGTATCTTCCGCCACCGCACAGGGTCGTGATTGCTCCGAATCCTTCCGATGTGCTCATAATTTCAAAAGCAGTGTGATTATAATAATCAAGACCGCGCACAAGATTTGCATCGACTACATAAGCAATTCCTGCATCCTCAAGATAGCCTTTTACATCTGCAAAGTATTGAGATGATGTTTCATTCAAATAGTCAGCTAAAGAAGGCGCAGAAGTAATTAACGGATTGCCACTATCGACTTTACAATCCAAAATGCGCAATGGATTCTTCTCCAACCTAGACTGACAATCAGAACAGAAATCTCCGATATGCGGTTTGAAATGAGCAATGAGCGCTTCGCGGTGTGAAATTCTGCACTCTGTATCACCCAGCGAGTTAATGACCAGTTTCAATTTTGTCAGTCCAACGCGTTTATAAACATCGAGTGCCAACGCAATCAATTCTGCATCAATTGCTGGATCTGCACTACCGATGGCTTCTGCTCCAAATTGAACAAACTGACGATAACGTCCTGCTTGCTGACGCTCATAACGAAACATCGGGCCTGTATAGAAAAGTTTTACGGGCTGATCAGGATAACCGAACATTTTATTTTCCACGAAGGATCGGACAACCGATGCAGTCCCTTCCGGTCGTAGCGTCATTGAACGATCGCCTTTATCCGTAAACGTATACATCTCTTTTTGAACGACATCGGTCGTCTCACCTACGAGACGCTGGAATAATTCTGTTTGCTCGAAAATCGGCGTTCGAATCTCTTTATAACGGTAAACATCACATGCTTCGTTGATAATTTTTTCCGCTTGCTGCCATTTCCATGTTTCAGATGGCAAAATGTCCTGCGTTCCTCTTGGCACTTTAAATTTCATGTGAATTCCCCTTCCTTATAACTTAACAATGGTGCTCTAACCGCTAAATCCAGGGTACAAAAAAAGACCCCCATCCCTTGCATATGCAAGGGACGAGAGCCTTTATAGCTTCCGCGGTTCCACCCAAATTGACGCAACACTTCACGCCCACTCTTAAACCGGATAACGGCCGGTTCCGTCTGCACCTACTGAATTGAAATCGTTCAGCACAGAGCCTCGATGGTGTTATTCAATGTAAACGTCTGTAGGGTGGATTTCAGCCACGTCCGCCCCTCTCTTGTCAGTCCGCTATACAATTACTTTCCACGTCGTCAGCATTAATATACTACTACTTTTATTGTGATTTAAATTGTTAATTAAACATCATCTTAATGATTCTGCGTCATAGTGTCAACCTTTTTCGATTTAATTGTAGTTTTTTATAGTGAAAACTTCTACAATGGACTATAAGGGGGTATGTTAATTTGTCAAAAATATACAAATGGATAATTGCATTCATACTTTTATTCAGCGTTTTCCACAACATTCCGATGGCTTATGCTAATTCAGAATCAGTCGTTGTAGACGCGTCATCCGTGCATATCCGGTCCGGACCCGGGCTTACCTATGCTGTCACGGGTTCACTGAATAGAGGTGATCAGGTAGATGTAATTTCTACTTCCGGAGACTGGTACCAAATTCAAAACGGCAACAGTTCAGGGTGGATTGCCTCTTGGCTAACTGCTTCCGCAGATGAACCTGCTGAGACAAGTACTGCAGTCGTATCACGAGTTAATGAGTTAAATGTAAGGTCAAGCCCTTCCATTAATTCGGCAGTTCTCGGTCGAATGGCTGCCGGGAATGAAGCAGCTATGACAGGCCGTGATGGTGAATGGATCTCCATTACTTTCAATGGCACAAGCGGTTGGGTACATACAGACTACATTACACAATTATCCGAGCAAACGGCACCCATAATAACAGATCAAACCGCATCACCCGAAACGTTTACTGTTTCCGTAGATGCACTCAATGTAAGAAAAAACGCAGATTTGTCCTCCAAACGAGTAGGGCTCATCCGCCAAGGTGAAGAATATGCCGTTAAAGAAATCAACGGCAATTGGATTAAAATTTCATTAGACGATCACAAATCAGGTTGGGTCTACTCCTTTCACGGCGCTCTGTCATCGAATGTGAAACCGAGCACTGATAACTCGGAAATCGGTACAGTTACCATTCTGTCAAATGGGACAAACATACGTGAAGCGGCGACAACTTCTTCCCAGATCGCCACACGGGCGGATGCAGGAGAAAAGTTTTCAATCATCAAAGAAGATGGAGATTGGTATGAAATTTCTTTGCCTTCGGGAGAATCTGCATTTATTGCCAAATGGGTTGTGTCAACAGGCGACGAGTCATTCACAACAGAACCGGTGATGAAAGAATCAGTGCCACGCGTTGCCGGCACCTTGAAGGGACTCACTATCGTTATCGACCCTGGGCATGGCGGAAATGACCGCGGCACTACGGGCACTCGCGGAACAGACGAGAAAGATATCACAATTCTAACTTCCGAACTGCTGGCAGCTAAATTGAAAGCAGCCGGAGCGAATGTAATTACCACACGTGATTCCGATACCTATGTATCGTTAAGAAAACGGGTTGCTATCAGTACTCAGCATGCTGCGGATGCGTTCATCAGTCTTCATTATGATGCCAATCCCGATTCTAGTGTAGCGGGTTTTACGACGTATTATACTCATGCACATCAACAAGCGCTTGCCTCTTCAGTCAATGATGGACTTGCATCATCCGTAAACCTGCGTAACCGGGGATCACAGCCGGGAGATTTCCTAGTACTTCGTGAAAATAGGCAAAATGCTATTTTAATCGAACTTGGTTTTCTATCAAATTCCGCGGAGGAACGTACAGTCACTAGCGCTATGTTCCGTGAACGCGCGACACACGGTATATACAAAGGGCTTCTTGATTATTTCAATGCAAATTAAACATTATATAGAGGGAGTACTCCAATAAACCGCTATTTTCATCGGACTATTTCTGGCCCGCTTTTGGTGAACTAATATATGCCTTTAGTGAGGGGCAAATGTTTTTGGAGTACGACGGATGAACAAACACCATCCGAATTACCGAAAAAATATGTATGGATGCGACGAAGTCGTATCCATACATATCAAGACATCTCGCTAATGGTATAGAAGTCGTTAAATCCAAAGCGGTCCAAAAACAACTATCCACGTAACATGCAGTTTCTGAACGAGTAATTTACTGGTTATCTTTGATTAATTAATAGGCGTGAAAAAGGACCTTCCCGGTATTGTGGAAGGTCCTTTTCCTAAAGAAAAGAAAATATAAGTTTTTTTCTACCTGAATCTGCGTCTAGCTTCAGGCGCATTGTGTTTTCTCTATGTTATTTCGACTCTAGAATAATTGTCACAGGCCCATCATTAATAAGTTCAACATCCATCATTGCACCAAAGATACCTGTCTGAACTTTTAGACCTTCTTCTTCTAATCTACGGTTGAAGTATTCCCACAGCGGTTCTGCCTGTTCAGGCCTCGCCGCTCCGATGAAACTTGGCCGGCGCCCTTTTTTTACGTCCCCGAATAAAGTGAATTGGGACACTGAAAGTATATCTCCGCCGGTCTCAAGAATAGAATGATTCATTTTTCCTTCAGCGTCTTCCCATAAACGGAGACCTGCAATTTTCTTCGCAAGATAATCAGCATCTTCTTCGGTATCCGAGTGGGTTAGGCCAACAAGCAGGACATAGCCTTTTTCAATTGAACCTGTCGTCTCCCCGCCAACTCGAACTGCAGCCGGTCCCGATCGTTGCAATACAACTCTCATCATTTCCACCATCCGATCAATTGATGACACGTTCCACAGAATAGATATCACGAATTTGTTTAATCCGATCCACAATTCTTTGCAAATGTGCAATATCCGTAATTTTAATAGTCATATGAATACGTGCAATTTTATCACGGTCCGCTTTGCCGCTTACCGCCACCATTGGTGTTTTCGTATCGGCGACAACCATCATTACTTCATTCAACAAACCTTCACGGTCAAATGCGGATACTTCGATGTCGACCAGGAACTCTTTTCTGGCACTGGAAGGGCCAATCGCCCATTCTACATCTATAATACGATCATTCTCATCATCCCCAACAAGAATATTCGGACAGTCGGTTCGATGGACGGAAACGCCACGACCTTTTGTGATAAACCCTACAATTTCATCGCCTGGAACAGGATTACAACACTTCGATAACCTAATCAACAGGTTATCGATACCTTTAACAATTACACCTGATTCAGTCATTTTTTCTGGTTGCGGTGATTTCATATCGGAAACAATTTTATCGATTGTATCTTGCTGCTCACGTACTTTCCTCAATTTTTCCGCTAAGCGATTTACAACCTGCTGCGCAGTTATTCCATTGAATCCTACTGCTCCATACATGTCATCTTCAGAAGTGAAGCTGAATTTTTCAATAGTACGTTTAATATTCTCCTGTGTAAGCACTTCTTTTAAATCGTACTCTTGTGATTTTATTTCTTTTTCAATCATTTCCCGGCCTTTTAGGATATTTTCTTCCCGAAGCTGTTTTTTGAAAAACTGCCTAATTTTATTTTTCGCTTGAGAAGTATTGGCGATTTTTAACCAATCCCGGCTCGGTCCCAATGATTGTTTCGACGTTAAAATTTCAATAATATCGCCCGTAAATAATTCGGCATCTAATGGAACCATCTTGCCGTTTACTTTTGCACCAATCGTACGATTTCCGATTTCCGAATGGACACGATAGGCAAAATCAATTGGAACCGAACTTGCAGGAAGCTCAATGACATCGCCATCCGGAGTAAAGACATATACCATGTCCGAGAACAAGTCGAATTTCAACGACTCCATAAATTCTTCAGCGTTGGAAGATTCGTTCTGAAATTCAAGTATCTCTCTGAACCAAGTCAATTTCGAATCAATAGTGCTTGGGTTTTCGGCTACCGTTTTCCCTTCTTTATACGCCCAGTGCGCCGCAACTCCAAATTCAGCGATTTTGTGCATCTCTTCAGTCCGGATCTGTACTTCAAGCGGATCGCCGGCCGGGCCTACAACGGTCGTATGCAACGACTGGTAAAGATTTTGCTTTGGCATAGCGATATAGTCCTTGAATCTGCCAGGCATCGGCTTCCAAAGTGTGTGGATGATACCAAGGACTGCATAACAATCTTTAATACTTGAAACAAGAATCCTCACAGCAAGTAGGTCATAGATTTCATTAAATTCTTTTTTCTGAATAACCATCTTCCGATAAATCGAGTAGAGATGTTTAGGTCTGCCTGAAAGATCAGCGTCAATTTCCATCTCCCCAATTTCCGTCTTAATCTGTTCCATGACATTAGTCAGGTAATTTTCCCGCTCGACACGTTTCCGCTTCATCATATTGACAATTCGGTAGTATTGTTGCGGATTTAAATAACGTAATGCCGTATCTTCAAGTTCCCACTTAATGGCCGATATGCCAAGCCGATGGGCAAGAGGGGCAAAAATTTCCAGTGTTTCAGCTGCAACCCTACGCTGTTTTTCTTCAGGAACATGCTTCAACGTTCGCATATTATGAAGCCGGTCTGCCAGTTTAATAAGAATGACACGAATATCCTGTGCCATTGCTACGAACATTTTACGATGGTTCTCTGCTTGTTTTTCTTCTTTTGATTTATATTGTAATTTTTCGAGTTTCGTCACGCCGTCGACTAGCATCGCAACCTCTTCGCCGAAATCACGGATGATGTCTTCCCTGCTTATATCCGTATCCTCCACAACATCGTGTAGGAATCCAGCTGCAACTGTCGAGGGGTCCATTTCTAATTCGGCGAGAATACCCGCAACTTGAACAGGATGAATGATATACACCTCACCTGAACTCCTGTGCTGTCCATCATGTGCAGCCTTTGCTGCTTCATATGCTTTTTTGACGAACGCAACGTGTTCTTCGTTCATATAGGAGGCGACGAGGGTGAATATTTCTTCCGCCGTCATGTCACGATTTTTCGCCATATTCTTACCCCTTTCGACTTTATCCGCAAAAATGATTGTATTACCTATTGTATGTATAAATGCATGCTCATGTAAAGGGTTAGTATATGGAAAAGTGGTTGTCCCCTTCATTACGCATATATAGAAAGATCCTCCGCTGATGATGGCGAAGGATCTTTTTCATTGTCTAGTCTAATGCACCTATAGCGCATTGGTTCACTATAGCGACCTTAGTCTGCATACATTTCTTAATAAGTGATTAGTGAACGCATGTCGTAACCTTGAAGCTTTTCGCGTCCGTTTAAATATGACAATTCTATGATAAATGCACAGCCTGCAACAACTCCGCCCAGCTTTTCAACAAGCTCGACTGTTGCTCCCACAGTGCCGCCAGTCGCAAGAAGATCATCGACAATCAAAACACGCTGGCCAGGTTTGATGGCATCTTTGTGAATCGTTAGCGTATCTTTTCCATATTCAAGATCATATTCAACTTCAATTGTTTCTCTTGGCAGCTTTCCGGGTTTACGGACAGGAGCAAATCCTACTTCAAGTGCATAAGCAACCGGACAGCCGATGATGAATCCACGTGCTTCTGGACCCACGATAATATCAGTACCTACTTCCTTCGCAAACTTTACGATTTCATCTGTTGCGAATTTATATGCTTGGCCATTATCCATAATTGTTGAAATATCCTTGAAACTGATTCCTTCTTTCGGATAGTTCGGTACAATCGTCACATATTCTTTCAAATCCATTAGTGTTCCTCCCTGTCGACAATTCCATTTCGCACAGTATCGAACCATTGTTTCAATTCCATATAAGGCGCATATAGCAGTCTTTTCTCAAGTTCAATCTGACGTTCGCGCTCTTTGTATGCTGGCGCTTCTGTCAAATCACGTTTACCGGCTGTTTCCATGACGGAAACAAAACCATCTTCAATCTTAACAAATCCAAGCTCAGAAAACACCTTTGACATGAAATAAACCGTATCTTTTTTCCAAGCTTTATGTTTTGTAAGTTGTTCTCCGTTTGTAACAAAGTCGAATTTCTCACGTTTTTTCAAGAAACTGTAATACCAGCCAAACTGCTCACGATCCGGAATACCATCAAAATATCTAGATTCAGGCGCATGAAAATGTGCATAGATGCGGTCCGGCTTGATAGTAGCCACAAGTTCTTCGAGTTGGACAACTTCATCGGGTATATCCAATAAAACGAGATTTTCAGCCTCCGCTGTCATTTCTTGTCCGAAAAGAGTGATAGAAATCCCTTTCATAGATGTTTGAAAATGTGTCACAGTTTGTTCATGAAATGCAACGAACAATGTGTCGGCTTGCGGAATGGTTGGAAGCCATCTTGTCGGTTCGCGAACACCGCGCAAGTCGAAAAGCTGCCAATCATCAGACCTGATATCCCCTATTAATAACTGTGGCTTCTTATTACCGTTCCATTCATTCACCTGCAAATCGCCAGTAACCGATAATCTCACGCCTGGCGTCAATTGATCGGCGATAAGGCCTAGCCCAAATCCAATGGCATCGAGTGAAGTACTATCATCCGTTAATTCCAGTTTTAGATGATTCTTTGCGGCACCAATTTTCCGTACACTTGCGGCTGTAATGTCTTCAATCATGTAAACAGGCTTTTCAAATGCCATTCCAAATGGTCGAAGCAGTTCCAGCGATTCTAAAACACTGACATCAATTTCACTGATTGACAGTGGAACATCGATTCGAACTTCTGGAATAAGCATTTCTTCCGTCAGCACCTGCTCTGCTTGTTTAATAAGGTTTTCACGCAGGTTTACAACATCATTCACCGCAAGGGACATTCCAGCCGCCATCTGATGACCTCCAAAGTGAGGGAGAAGTTGTGCATTTTTGGATAACTCGGCGAACATATCAAAACCAGCAATACTTCTTGCAGATCCTTTCGCTATTCCTGTTTCCCTGTCAATAGACAAGACGATCGACGGACGATAATATTTTTCTGTCAGTCGTGAAGCAACAATTCCAACAACACCGGCATTCCAACCTTCACCACCGATGACGAATACGAGGGGAACTGTATCACCGTACATATTCGAAATCATTTCCTCTGCTTCCTTGGTAATATCAGTTACAATCGCTTGTCGTTCTTTATTAAGCGAATCAAGTTCTTTTGCCAATGTTGTCGCTTGCGATGTATCTTCTGTCTTTAATAGTTGGACTGCCGGAGCAGCATCACCTAGACGTCCAGCTGCATTCAGACGGGGTCCAATCATGAAGCCTATTGACTCTTCTGAGAGTGTGGCTTGTTCAGTGCCAGCGATGCGTGCAAGCGCCTGGATTGCAGGACGCTTTGAAACACGCATCTGCCTAATGCCCTCTTTGACGAAATACCTGTTTTCATCACGAAGCGGCACTAAGTCTGCGACTGTTCCGATAGCAACCAGTTCAAGTAAATCTTCCGGAACATCTTCAAGTAATGCACATGCAAGTTTGAAAGCCACACCTACTCCAGCGAGCTCTCCAAACGGATACGCCCCTTCTGGATGGCGGGGATGGATAATTGCATCAGCTGATGGCAGTATTTCACCGATTTCATGGTGATCGGTAATGATGATGTCCATACCGAGTGATTTCGCATAAGCAATTTCATCGACGCCAGAAATACCGTTGTCGACTGTAATAATAAGCGAGGTCCCTTTTTCATACAGCTCTAAGAAAAGGTCTTTATTCGGCCCATAGCCGTGCTTGAATCGGTTAGGTATGGCATATAACACATCTGCGCCCATTCGTTCCAATGCCGTTGTCAGGACCGTCACACTTGTCACACCATCACCGTCATAATCGCCATAAACGGCAATTTTCTTGTCTGAAGCGATAGCCGTTTTTATGAGCGAAACTGCTTTGTCCATATCATATAATAAAAAAGGGTCGTGCATGCTAGATGCATCCATATGTAAAAAATCTTTTGCCACTTCGGAATCTATTATTCCCCTTGAAGCAAGTATTTTTGCCTGGACAGATGAAATACCGAGGTCCTTTGTCACCATCGCTACCAGTTGTTCATCCGGCCTTTCCACTTTCCATCTTTTCATTGATTCGATCAAATTCCTTCACATCCTTACGTTCATTATAGCGGATGGGCTACGACTCTAAAAGCAAAGTCTTTCTAAATTACCCGCGGTAGAAACCCAAACCAAATTTCCCAACAAAAAAAGAGCGTCTTACCCAGCGTAAGTAGGTGGAAGACGCTCTTTGATTATACAGTTTTATTATCAATAATTACTTCCTCATTAGATGGAAGGGAAGTATATTTTTGCAGTTCCGCGATTTCATTCTGCTGCGCCGCAATTGTCAGCTCTTTGAGGGTCATTTCTTTTTGAAGCTCTTTGATTCGACGGTTTGATTGAAATGACAAGAACGTTGCGACAAACCCGCTGACCACAGCACCAAGAAGAGCTGCACCTAAAATAATAAGAACAAGCGGCCACTGCGCTTTACCAAACACATAATTGACTTGAACCGCGTCAACATTAAAGACAGCAAAAACAGCGATAATAATGGCGAATAAAAGACCTATTAGTAAATTCCATTGAAACTTCATAAAATCTCTCCTTTCGTACTCTAAAAAAACAGGATATACATTTAAATGTATACCCTGTTTCATGATTACTTGAAACTTTTCATTATGTTGTTTATACGATAGGTTCGTCGGAACCCCATTTTTTCTTCGTATCTTCAACTTTAATGGCACCTTTTTCTTTGATTTCACGTTTTTTCAGATCAAACCAGATTTGAGCTGAGATGAATATCGAAGAATAAGTTCCCGCAAACAGTCCAATCAGAAGCGCGATTGAGAACGTCCGGATTGACTCTGCACCGAATAGCATAAGCGCTACTACAACGAGGATGACTGTAAGCACCGTGTTAACAGAACGTCCAAGCGTCTGACGCAATGATTTGTTTACGATATCAGCTAGTTCCGTTACGCTATCAATTCGACCGCGATGGTTTATATTTTCCCGTATCCGGTCAAATGTAACAATCGTGTCATTGATGGAGTAACCAACAATCGTCAACACTGCGGCGATGAAGGTGATGTCAACTTCTAGGCGCAAAAGACTGATCACTGCGACCATAAAGAACACATCATGGAAAAGTCCGACGATAGTTGCAACTCCCATACGCCATTCAAATCGAAGTGCAACGTAGATGACGATACCAAGCATAGCAATGAGCAATGCTTTAATTGCATTTTTCGCTAGTTCTTCACCAACTGTTGGTGAAACAGTTGATATATTCGGATCTGCACCATACTCTTTTGCAAGATCCGCTTTAAATTTGTTGACTTCTTCTTGCTTGAAGTCTTCTTTGTAACGCATAACACCCATATTTCCCGTATCACCAGAAATGACAATATCATCTGTCGGGTGCCCGATTTCATCCAGATAAGTAGATAGTTCATCCTTCGTCACTGGATGATCGGCAAGCACTTCAACACGCGTACCACTCGAGAAATCAATACCGAGGTTCAGCTTGAAGATACCAAGCGCAATGACACCACTGATCAGCAGTACTGCTGAAATAATATAGAATTTTTTGCGCGAAGCCACGAAATCAAATCGATCAAATTTCGTTGTAAGTTCCAATGTTTCAACTTTTTCTTCAGGTGCATGAACCCTACTTTTAGAAATACCAAACCATGCTGTTTTCCCGTCAAACGCACCACTATCAACGAGAAGACCCAAGAGTATACGAGACCCCCATACAGCTGTCAAGAAGCTGGCTAGAATACTGATGATAAGAATTGTCGCGAATCCTTTCACAGAGCTTGTCCCGAAAATGAACAGGACTACCGCTGCGAGTAGAGTCGTGATATTAGCATCTAGAATGGCAGTGAAAGAATTTTTCGCTCCAGCCATGAACGATGTCTTGACGGATTTACCGACACGCAATTCTTCACGTATCCGTTCATACATTAAGATATTCGCATCGACCGCCATCCCGACCCCGAGCATAAGCGCTGCAATACCTGGTAGTGTAAGTACGCCATTAATGAGCGTGAAGACGAGCAAAATGATGAAAATATATACCGTCAAAGTAATGACTGCCACAAAACCTGGCAGGCGGTAATATACCAGCATGAATAGGAAGATAAGCGAGATACCGATAATTCCCGCAAAAATTGTCTTGTTAAGTGCTTGTTCACCGAACTGAGCGCCGACTGACGTCGAATAAACTTCTTCAAGGTGAACAGGCAATGCACCTGCATTCAAAATTCCCGCAAGGCTCTTCGTCTCTTCCAAAGTGAATGATCCTGAAATTTCAACGTCTGATGAGTTAATCGGATTTTTAACATAAGGCGCAGAAACGAATTTAGGTTTCTCTTTCGTTACTTCCTCTTTAAATGAATCTTCACCTTCTACGAAGTCTAACCAGATGACCATTACATTCTCTGGTGCTTTTTGTGAAATCAATGTTGTCACTTCGCCAAATTTAGTTGGAGATTTCATTTCAAGCGTAACGACAGGGTTACCAGTTTCACCGAAGTTTGCTTTTGCTTTTCCTTCTTTCAAATCGTTTCCGTCCAGAAGTAGATTGTCGTCAGCATCCCTGAATGTCAGGTTCGCCTGCGTAGAAAGGAGTTCCCGTGCTGATTCCTGGTCCTCTACACCCGCAAGTTGCACGCGAATTCGGTTACCCGACTCGATTTGGATACTTGGTTCACTTACTCCAAGTACGTCAACTCGGCTTGTCAGCGCATTCGCTGTATCTTTAACCATTGCTTCTGTTATATCTGGGCCGCCTTTTTTCAAAGGTAAAACTTGATAAAGGACTTCAAAACCGCCCTGTAAATCTAGACCCAGTTTTACATCTTTCACTATCGGCTTTGCAGTTGACCCGATCGTCAAGCCAAACACGACGATTAGTAATAGGAATGCTACAATCCGTCCTCTTCTTTTCATATTCCAATTTCCCCCTCTAAATATGGAGTGCAGCTGTACGGCATTTATCTATGTACATACTCCGAGAATAGCGGCAGCGCCTTGCATCATCTAGGCGCTGAATACTAAACAATTATAAAAACACAATATGTCTATTATGAAACACGGTCATTCATGTGTCAAATGGACATGTTTCAATCTATCATAACTTATTTTTTGATTTATGTGGTGTCAATAAGATTTGAAGTTCTTCACTGTTCAAATCTGAGAACCAGTTAGAGCCGCGCTGCTCTTCAATCTGTGTAAAGGTCATATATTCTGCAGGAGAGATTTTGAGAATTCCATTGGCAATTTCATGCATCCCCATCTCTTCGACATTTTTTTTACGCCATTTCTTCTGGACACAGAATGTCCAAATATCCTCTTCGGTTACTGTTGTATAGCCGTACAGATGAAATTCAGTCTTTTTACTTTCAAGTGCAGGCAGCATATGGGTGAACAGTTGTCCGAATCGTATTGGCATCTTTTCCATCCCTTTCCTGGACAGTCGTAAGTACGGATATTTCTGCATAGGTTTAGTGTATATGAAATGATCGGAATTGAGAAGGAGTTGTTGAAATTGTCTTCATTCATCCGCGGAACTGTCGTCCTGATGGTTGCCGTCTTCCTAACCAAGCTTTTGGGATTCGTCTTCCGAATTCAATTCATGCGGATTGCAGGTGAAGAAGCAGTCGGCATCTACATGACTGCATATCCTGCTTTCATTTTTTTCCTATCCCTTGTGCAGCTTGGTGTGCCGATTGCCATTGCTAAAGTAATTGCTGAACTCGAAGCAAAAGGGCAATCCATAAGAATTCCTTCTCTTATGAAGACCGCTTCCTTTATCACCATCTTAACATCGGTTGTATTCATCCCGGCTTCTATCTTATTCGTTCCCTACTTAGCAGAAACGCTGCTCGGTAATTCAGCCTCATCCACCACACTGTACGTCGGAATCGCAATTGTACCTATCGCCGCTATCGGGGGCCTAATCCGTGGGTATTTCCAAGGTATTGCACGAATCGAAGAAACAGCCTGGTCACAAATTATCGAACAGATATGCCGAATTACACTAATCACCTGGCTTTTACCGTATCTCCTTGTATCTGACAATACAGCAATGAATGCTGCCTATGCAATGGGGATTACGCTTATTGCCGAGATGCTATCCGTCCTTTATTTGCTATTCAAATACAAACAGCAAAAGAAACGTAGACCAAAACCACAAGAGAAATTCAAACGCTATCCAATGGAACCTTTGCTGGCCATCGCATTGCCGTCGTCCGGCAGCCGCCTGTTTGGCACGTTTACTTGGTTTTTGGAGCCGATTATCTTTCTCCGTGCACTCGCATTTTCAGGGGTGTCAGCTATAGCGGCCACATCATTGTACGGCATTATATCCGGCGTACTTGTACCATTGCTCCTTTTTCCTGCTTTCATCCCGTATGCTTTGTCTGTTGTCTTGGTACCTGCCGTGAGCGGGGCGGTCGCCTCAAAAAATACGGGCAAGCTGAAAGAACGGATTCATCTGTCCCTTCGCTTATCTGCTTTAACTGGGACATTTGCCGCTGCGGTTTTTTTCATCCACGGACAGGAGTTGGCGGAAAAGCTATTTCACGTTACCCAAGGAGCATCGTATATGGCGTTGCTTGCTCCTGTCTTTTTCTTTTATTATATCCAAGGTCCGCTCTATTCGATTTTACAAGCAACTGGGGATGCCAAGGCAGGAATGATGAATTCCGTCTATGGCGGCATTGCTAAATTGGCTGTCATGTTCATCCTCGCTTCTCAGCCAGGTCTGCAGGTCACAGGTGCAGTTCTTGCGATTGGTTTTGGTGTGCTCATTACTTCATTCCTTCATATAGCAACACTTCGAAAAAACAAATCGACCGCTACCGGTTTTACGATGTTTGCTTTACCCTATGCCTCTTTTATCATGACTTGCATTATGAGACCTATTTTCATCCCGATCGGTGATTTTGGAATCTTTACGGAATGTGCCATCACAAGTCTTTTTCTGCTTGTAATTCTTATTTTAACGGGTCAAGTGAAAAAAAGTGATCTATTCCTGTTCAAGAAACTGCTGAAAAATCATTGATAGAGTTTTTTTAGCTGAAACTTCAATTCATTGTTTTCAAAAGAACAATAGAAAATCTTATCGGCATCATTTATTCCAAGGTTCATCAATTCTTTTTTTAGCCACTCATCCGTTTTGCCGATAAGTGCGAGATGTTTACTTTGGATGACACCATCGGAAATAAGTGAAAGGACCGGTTGGACGTCATCATGTTTGAATACGGACAGATTTCCCGATGGTTCCAAATAGGCAAAAGAGACTTCGTGGACAGAGCCAATCTGCTGTTCTCGAAGTTGTTGGAACAGATCATCAAGATTGTAACGTTGTTTTCGCATTTCCTGCTCTAGTATTTGACCGTGCCTAATAATTAGTGTCGGTTCTCCGTCAACAACGTCTCTGAATTTCTTACTTTTCAGTGAAAAGTAAGATGAAATGACTTGAATAATTAGCAAAACGAGCATCGGTAAAATGGAAGTGATTAGTTTTTTATCGGGGGAATCGAGTGCAAATGCAGCTACTTCCGCCATTATGATGAAAACAACAACGTCGATTACACCAAGCTCTCCTACTTCCCGTTTCCCCATAATACGCAAGATAATCAAAATGAGTATATATAGAAATACAGTCCGAAAAATAATAATCAGTAAATCAGTCATACAAGATCATCCCCTTTTATATCACAGGATGCCCTTTAAGCTTCTGCTTATATACACATTTAATACGGAAAAAAGAGGCGATTGCCTGAACGGGAATTTTCCCGCCAGCCAATCGCCTCTTCTATTTCTAACTAAACTTAAATTGATTCTGTTACACGTCCTACTGCTTGTCTATCGAATTGCAGTGTTGTGCTTTCAGAAACTTTAAGGAAAACCGATGAATCATCTACAGCGTCTATCGTGCCATGAATACCACCGATTGTGATGACCTTATCTCCACGTTTCAAATCTGATTGCATCTGCCTCGTCGCTTTCTGTTTCTTTTGCGCCGGCCTGATAAGCAAGAACCACATCACTGCAAACATCGCAACGAATGGTAATAATTGTACTACTCCTCCACCCATATATATATCCCCCCTTCAATCAAGATTCATTATACAAGATTTAAAAGTTTTTTGCATTCGGTTTGTTAAATCCGTAGCTCTCAAAAAATTCTTCACGGAAATCTCCCAGACGATCGTGACGAATTGCATCCCTTACTTGCTCCATTAAGTTAAGAAGGAAGTGAAGATTGTGATATGACGTCAACCTGATTCCGAACGTTTCATCTGCTCTTATTAGATGACGAATATAAGCCCTGCTATATGTTTTACATACATGACAGCTGCAATTTTCATCAAGCGGTCTGAAATCCCGTTCGAATTTCGCATTACGGATGTTCAAGCGGCCTTCACTCGTCATTAGTGTACCGTTTCGCGCAATACGGGTTGGCAGTACACAGTCGAACATATCTACACCGCGGATAGCGCCGTCAATGAGTGAATCAGGCGAACCGACTCCCATCAAGTAACGCGGCTTGTCCTGCGGCAAGAGAGGTGTTGTATGTTCAAGAATACGATTCATGATATCCTTCGGCTCGCCGACAGACAGACCGCCGATTGCATAGCCTGGGAAATCAAGTGACACGAGATCTTTTGCACTTTGAGCGCGCAATTCCTCAAATTCCCCGCCTTGCACTATGCCGAACAAGGCTTGATCCGCCGGACGTGCATGGGCTCCAAGACATCTTTCGGCCCATCTGGATGTCCGTTCGACGCTCGCTTTCATATACTCTCGCGTTGCAGGAAACGGCGGACACTCATCGAATGCCATCATGATATCCGCACCTAGTGAATTCTGGATTTCCATCGCTTTCTCTGGACTAAGGAACAATTTACTGCCGTTCAGGTGATGCCTGAAATGGACACCTTCCTCTTTAATCTTGCGGAATTCACTCAAAGAAAACACTTGGAAACCGCCTGAATCGGTCAAAATAGGTCTGTCCCAATTCATGAATTTATGCAGGCCGCCTGCTTCCTCTACTATGTCTTGACCCGGACGAAGCCATAGATGGTACGTATTGCTTAAAATAATGCCTGCTCCGACTTCCTTCAATTCTTCGGGTGACATCGTTTTAACTGTCGCCTGCGTACCGACTGGCATGAAGGCCGGTGTTTCAAATGAGCCGTGTGGTGTATGGACAATTCCAAGACGCGCTCCCGTTTGTTTACATGTTTTTATATGTTCGTATGTGACTGCTGGCATTTTATAATTCCTTCCTTTGTGACGGTTTGATGAACATTGCATCTCCAAAACTGAAGAAGCGATAATTTTCCTCAACCGCCTTGTTATATGCTGCAAGAATATACTCTCTTGTTGTTAGCGCCGAAATAAGCATAATCAATGTCGATTTCGGTAAATGGAAATTGGTTAAAAGCCCGTCCAAGATACTGAATTTATAGCCTGGGTAGATGAAAATCGATGTCCATCCGCTTGAAGGGACGATTTTACCACTATTTGCAGAAGCTATTGTTTCAAGTGTTCTTGCAGAAGTCGTGCCAACCCCAATGACGCGCCCGCCCTGTGCTTTGGCTTCATTTATCGCATCCGCTGTTTGTTCAGTGACATGATAGTATTCAGAATGCATCGTATGGTTTTCGATGCTATCTACACTCACCGGACGGAATGTACCAAGACCAACATGTAATGTGATGAATGCAATATTGACGCCCTTATTCCGAATACTTTCCAAGATTTCATCAGTAAAATGAAGACCGGCAGTCGGCGCGGCTGCAGAACCACGTTCTTTTGCGAATACAGTCTGATAACGTGCCTGATCATCAAGCGTCTCAGTGATATAAGGCGGTAATGGCATTTGTCCCAATTCATCCAAGATTTCATAAAAAATCCCGTCATAAATAAATTTGAACGTGCGCCCCCCTTGCTCGAGAACACCCGTACACTCTGCTTTCAGAAGCCCGTCACCGAACGTGACAATCGTGCCAATCTTTATTCGCTTTGCAGGTTTTACGAGTGTTTCCCACTCATCATCCCCCGTTTGCTTCAGCAATAACACTTCAATCATTGCCCCGGTATCTGCTTTCACGCCCATCAATCGTGCAGGAAGCACCCGTGTATCATTAAGAACGAGCATATCTCCCGGCTCAAGCTCGCCAAGAAGATCACGGAAATGGCGGTGCTCCACTTTCCCTGTTTCCGGGTCAAGAATCATAAGACGGCTTGCAGTGCGGTCCAACAGAGGTGTTTGTGCTATAAGATTCTCTGGTAACTCAAAATCAAAATCATTTACATCCATCGTCTATAAATTCTCCCTTTATAATTGAATTAAATATCATTGTGCTTTGGAACAGGATACCCAAAATGTTCGTACGCGAGGCCTGTCGCAATCCGACCGCGCGGTGTCCGTTGGATGAAACCGATTTGAAGAAGGTATGGTTCATAGACATCCTCGATTGTTACCGATTCTTCGCCGATGCTAGCAGATATTGTATCGACACCGACAGGTCCTCCACGAAAGCGTTCAATCATCCCGGTGATTAACTTATGATCGATGTGATCTAAGCCATGTGAATCGACCTGCAGCATTTCCAGTGCTTCCATCGCCATGTCCATCGTGATGCTCCCATTCCCTCTAACTTGGGCGTAATCACGTACGCGGCGTAATAGCCGGTTCGCGATACGCGGCGTACCACGGGAACGGCGAGCGATTTCTCCTGCCGCCTGCTCATCGATTGCCACCTCAAAGAGACCAGCACTGCGAACAACGATTTCCTTAAGCGGATTGACATCGTAATATTCGAGTCGAAGCGGAACCCCGAATCTGTCACGCAACGGCGCCGATAATGCGCCTGCGCGGGTTGTTGCTCCAATTAGGGTAAATGGCGGCAAATCGAGTCGGATGGAGCGCGCGGAAGGTCCCTTGCCAACAACAATATCAAGACAGAAATCTTCCATCGCAGGATATAGCACTTCTTCAATTGCACGGTTCAATCTGTGGATTTCATCAATGAATAATACGTCTCCCGGTTCGAGAGAAGAAACGACTGCGGCAAGATCTCCCGGGCGTTCAATTGCAGGTCCGCTTGTCATACGAATGTTGACATTCATCTCATTGGCGATGACAGTTGCAAGTGTCGTCTTCCCTAGCCCCGGCGGACCGTACAATAAGACATGATCCAAACTTTCACTGCGGCCTTTTGCAGCTTCGATGAAAATACCGAGGTTTTCCTTTACTTTTTCCTGACCGATATACTGACTCAGAAATTGCGGTCTGAGCGATTGTTCGAAACGCTCATCAAAGTTTGATACTTCACCGGAAATTACACGTTCCTCCATCGTCTGCCCCCCTTCCTGCCGTTGCTATATATATTGAAATAAAGATTCCTTTCAAATCCGCTTCAGCGCCTACGATCAGTTTATGTACAAGATTCAGTACTTCAATTTATATATACAATTAACCCTGTTTCAATAATAACCGAAGTGCCATTTTCATGTACCCTTC
This sequence comes from Sporosarcina psychrophila, assembly GCA_020742515.1. Classification (GTDB taxonomy): domain Bacteria; phylum Bacillota; class Bacilli; order Bacillales_A; family Planococcaceae; genus Sporosarcina; species Sporosarcina psychrophila_B. The sequence continues at coordinate 15,692 of DYWT01000165.1, read as the reverse complement.
TGTATCATGTTCTTCTTTTTCTAATTTTGGTTTTACTTTTGTCAGCTCGCGCTGTGAGTACCCAAGTGCTTCGAGTGCCAGAATTGCTTCATCCAGTGCACCATTTTCCGCCATTGTCAGCAGCGTGACATCCTCATCCGGCATGTCCATTGCATTAAATAAATCATACAATTTCCCTTTCAAATCGAGAATCATCTGACGTGCTGTCTTCTTCCCAACACCAGGAAATTGAACAAGAAACGTTTCATCCTCTCGTTCGATTGCTCCAATCACTTGGGAAGGGACACCGCTGGCGAGTATAGCCAAAGCACCTTTCGGACCGATTCCAGAAACTGTAATCAGCTTTTTGAATAGTTCTCGCTGTTCAAGCGAGGTGAATCCGAGAAGCAGCTGAATATCTTCGCGAACATGCAGATATGTGAACACTTGTTGAATGTCTTCTGTCTTATGAAATGCATATGGATTTGGCGTCATAATGAGCCAGCCAATCCCACCTTGTTCAAGCGTGATGTGTTCAGGCGTCACGCGAGTGACTTGTCCTTTTATGTAGTCGTACACGATACTCTCTCCCCCTATATATAGAACCGATTATACCATACGAACGCACTTTCTACCTCCAACGACAGTTACCTGCAAAAGAAAAAATGGCCGCTTTAAGAGCGGCCACTGTTCATTCAATCACTTTATGGACAATGGTTTGCCGTTCGATTGCTATTTATCGGCCTAGCAGACAACTCCGTCAGGAAAGTCCCGGGTTTTATGCTTTGGCTATTACTGCATATATCATAGCAACTACGCTATCAGATTTCAATGACGTTAGACAGGTATGGAAATCAGAAAAGTTGTTCCTTTTCCTACTGTACTTTCCACATTAACCTCTCCTTTAACATTCCTGATTGTACTATAAACCATAAGCATACCAAGGCCTGTCCCCCCTTTTTTGGTGGAGTAATAAGGCTTTCCCAGTTGCGTCATTTCTTCACTTGTCATCCCAATGCCATTGTCTTTGATTTTTATTGAGATCGCATTCTTTTGTTCCGAAACATCTACATAAAGGGTGCCCCCTTTTTCCTTCATCGCTTCAATTCCATTCTTAAACAGATTGATAAGACATTGCTGCACCTGATTTTCATCATATCTTTTCTTCAAAGAATTTGTAAAACTGACTTGTATGTCAACCTGATTCATCTTCGCATAAGGCCTCATGATGTTTTCTACATATTCAACTTCTTTTTTAAAATTGGAGTAAACCATAGTTTCACTTTGGGGTTTGGAGAAAGCCAGAAAATCACTGACAATCTTTTCTGCCCGTTTTAATTCTTTCAACGAGAATTCAATATATATTTTCTCACTAGAACTAATCGTTTTCGAATCGTTTAAAAGCTGTAGAAATCCACTGGTGACGGTTAGCGGATTTCTAATTTCATGTGCAATACTTGCAGATAAATCACTGATATCTTTCAGTCTTTCCGATCGCAAATACATTTCACGCGTTTTCATATTGGCAATAATCTTCTCGATTAAAGACATAATAATAAAAACTACGATTATATTTATGGCTAAAGTAAGGAATGTCAATGTCCAGAACTCACTAGTTAATGTTTGATAATTAAAGCTCAAAAGGAAAAAGTAAAGTGTCATTGTGAAAATACTGGCACCGATTGCATATAAAATTCTCGCATTCGCTTTTTGTTGGATAAACTTACTGCTCAATAAAGGAATTAAAATAAAAATAACAGTTGAGAAAATGAGCGAATGATAAATCCCTTCCCCACCAATAAAAAACCGGTAACTATTTAGAACAATGTAAAGGGGAAATACCATTTTGTATCCACCAAAAAGAGCCACGATTATAAAAGGAATAAATCTTAAATCAATTATAAATCCCAATTCCAATTTAATCGGGAAAGCCATGCAGAGAACAAGCGACACAGCCGAAAGTAACATAATGAGATATTTGTTGAAATTGGTTACCTTATTTTCAAAGAAAATCACAGTTGTCAACACTGGAAAAAGTAAAAATATGAAATTTAAAAGTATGGTTTCAATCAATCTAAACTTCCTTCCCATGACGTTCATAATGCTCTTTAGATATGCGTAAACACCTTTTTGAAGTGAACACGTTTTCGCGAAGCTATATGTATATAGTTTTCCTTAACAAAATAAATATCCATCCACCATTCTTAACTAGTGGATGGATAATCTAACTTTACCCCAAATTAACGGGCAGACAAACGTCTATGCAACGAAAAACCTACTGATTAAAGTTTCCCTTTACAATTATTCCACAAAATTTAATCCCGTTCTTCTGCATTATGATAGATGTCTTGCACGTCTTCATCATCTTCAAGTACTTCAAGCATCTTTTCAAACTGCTCTTCATCCTCTTTGCTTAGAGCACTATACATTGAAGGAATCATCTCAATCTCCGCGGAAATAAAATCGATTCCTTCATTTTCAAGCGCTTCTTTTACCATTAAAAAGTCCGATGGCTGCGTGACAATTTCAAAGCCTTCTTCTGTCGACTCGATATCATCAGCGCCCGCTTCAAGTGCCGCCATCATTACTGCATCTTCATCTGTCCTGTCCGTCCGTTCAATGAATAGACGTCCCTTCCGGTCAAACATATAGACCACCGAACCACTTTCTCCGAGGTTGCCGCCATTTTTACTAAATGCGACACGCACATTCGGAGCTGTCCGGTTACGATTTTCTGTTAAGCAGTAAACAAGAACAGCTACTCCGCCAGGACCATATCCTTCATAGATTACTTCCTCATAGTTTTCATCTGCCCCCGCGCCTGTCGCTTTATCGACTGCACGCTTAATGACATCATTTGGCACATTAACGCCTTTTGCTTTTTCAATTGCTAGACGTAGTGATGCGTTCGAGTCCGCATCAGGTCCGCCCGATTTTGCGGCTACAAAAATTTCTTTCGACATCTTCTGGAATACCTTCCCGCGTTTTGCATCTTGTGCACCTTTGCGATTTTGTATATTCTTCCACTTCGAATGCCCTGCCATGACCTTACCCCCTATGTGTTGATCCGTTCTACATCATACCATAATTTCGGCCAATGTGAGAGTGCGGACTCGGTAAAGGGGACCAGTTGCTTCGCATGTCTCTCCCTTGCTGATGGTGACAGAGTGAAGAGATGAAGCCATTCACGTAGCATTTCATTCGGAAATAGAAGGAGTGTCTTGGAAGCATAATCCAAACTCCGCAATGATGGCTGTTCATCAAACAGAAAATCGATGTCATACTCGATTTGCGGTAGCACCCGATGAATCCAGAGCGCAATTTCAGTGCCCGCGGGTCCTGTACTCGCCAGATCAAAATCAATGAAGCGGATGATGCCATCTACATCACGCAAGATATTATGATGGACGACATCCCCGTGGAGCAATGTACCATTCAGATTGTCTTTATACGTTTTCTTCACTGCGCTAATCGCGTTCAAAGCATAAAACAAGATTTCATCGACAAGGCCTTTTTCGATATACGCCTCACATGCACCGCTAATTTCGCGAAAACGGCTAATCCGGTCTTCCCATTTCGCGATAAGAGGATATGAATGCAAATAGGGTGAAGCGTGCCAGTCGAGTTGTGCTTTTGTTTCATGAAGTGCATGAAGGGCAGCAAGTGAATCCGTCCGATCTGCCCTTTTTTTGAAGTTGACCGCTTTCGCACCATCCAACCATGGCTGGACAAATGTCAGATGATTTTCTTGAGAAACTACCTCTACAATATGTGGAAAAGAAACAGAATGAAGTGCATCATGTACACGTTGTACTTTCATTGCGGTGGAATTCGAATGGTATCGCTTTACTGAAAAGCGCTTGCCATCTTTTTCTAACTTCCATACGTTATCTTTTATTTTTTCTAATTTCCCGTCCAGCGCCATATGCCGGTCAATACGCCCCGAACCAGTTGGATCCTTGGTAAGGAGGCATTCCTGAATACGGAGTTGCCTGTTGCATACATGAAGGACAATTACATGGATGACCATAAAAAATCGGAACCATCATCTGTTGCTGGTGGTAGGGATGGTGTTGTTGCCCATCGCAACCACATCCGCAGCCTGAGTGCGACATTGCAGGACTACCGAATTGTGCAGGATTCCATTGACCTTGCATGGCTGGTGATATTGCCTGCGGTACGTAGCCCTGCCCGGGTGGACAAGGTGCAGATGGTTGCAGGTCAAATTCAGGCGACTCTTCAAACATTAAATCGGGTGTATACTCGGCAGGCGGCTGCCTAACAATTTCAGTAGTATCTTCAAACATAAAATCAGGTGACTCTAGCAATTGCCAACCTTCCACCATAGGTATTTCTAATGGAACTGTTGCAGGACCCTGGCTAGAGAAGATGGGAGATTCTGGTTCACATTGTGTTGATGGTAAAGGAGCATGGTGCATTGGCGTTTCCGGCCTTGGCATTGCTTGAATTTGCCCCGAATGCATGAACGGAAAACAATCTGCGTCAAAAATCGGCATCCATCCGCATGGGATACCTATCATCGGATGAGTAAATGTTTGTGTCGGCGGATGCATCGGCAATGGCATTGGCATTGGCATTGGAGCAGGCATCTGCGGTGGCACTGGCATTGGTGCTGGCGGTGGTGCTGGTGCAGGCACTGTTGGAGGTGCTGGTCTTGGCGGTGCTGGCGTTGGTTTTGGTGGCGTTGGTTTTGTCGTTGGCGGTATTGGTTTCGGCATTGGCGGCAATGGTATTGGCGGCGTTGGCTTAGGTGTTGGTGTCGGTTTAGGCGTTGGTACTGGCGGTGACGGTTTTGTACCTTTTTGAGGAGGCGGAGTCACCGGTCCCTTCCCTTTTTCAGGATGCTTAACAGGTTCTTTCGTTCTAGGATGCTCGGCATTGTGCTGTTTTTTCGGCAAGAAAATTTTCATTCCAGGCACGATGTAATCTGGATTGGCAAGATGCGCATTCACCCGCTTTAAATCATCAAACGGGATACCGTATTGACGCGCAATCTTCCATAGCGTATCCCCTTTTACAACAATATGGACTTCCACTTAAAAATTTCCCCCTTCCGTCAATCCATCGTATGAACGGACGCCCGTCTGTGTGACGCTCATTTTGAACGTGATGTCCTCTCTTGCCATGTATATGCGAAAGTGGGTAATTTATTCTAAAGAAAAGGGAATGCGGATTTTCCTCATTAAAAAACCATCACTGTCATTTTGAATGACGTGATGGTAGTTCATTATATGTAAAATAAGAACCGAATGAACGAGCAGTACAATTAAGCGCGGTGAGTTCTTCTAGCGCACCTTTCATCATGGGATGTTCATCCGATTCCATGACATCGATAATGAAGAAATAATTTCCTAGACCTGTTTTCAAGGGTCTTGATTCAATTTTACTCAAATTGAGTCGACGCCATGCAAAAACGGATAAAACCTGATGCAATACACCTGAACGATCATCTTCTGGTAGCTTTACCATTAATGTCGTTTTCAGTTTTGCGGAATGACCAGTTATTTTTAAACTTTCTTTTCGCAGAGACAAAACGACGAACCGTGTATGGTTAAAATGAAAATCGTGAATATTCTCTTCTGCGATATGTAAACCATATTTTTCAGCCGCCAACTTGTTTCCGATCGCCGCAATCTTCACATCTGGGTTTTCAGAAATGTATTTAGCAGCAGCCGCCGTGGAAGTTGTCTGGATAAGCGGGACACGGCGGTAATGGTACTGCAAATATTTATGGCACTGGGCAAGCGCATGTGGATGGGAATTGATGGATTCAATTTCAGCCATAAAAGGTTCTTGTTTTTTATTGACCATAAGATGCTGTTCGATCGGGATTGAGATTTCAGCATTGATGAACAAATCCGTTCCGTGAAACAGGTAATCGATGGTCATCGGTACGGAACCTTCTAATGCATTTTCGAGGGGGACAATTGCATAGGCAACACGCCCTTCAACAACAGCTTCAATACAATCGGGTATCGTAGGTTGGGGTATCAATCCCGAAGTTCCAAAAAGAGTACTTGCTGCAACATGCGTAAATGATGCCTCTGGTCCCAAATAAGCGATAGTAGGCGTATACTTTCCGTTTCCCATACTAAAATCCTCCCGTCAGAGTGCACCTGAACTGATTAAGACAACTGAATCGACAAAGTCAGGTGCTTTCAACCGTTGCAGGAACTCTTCCATTTTTATGATCATTTCTGTCACGTCAAGTGAGAGTGTAATATTCGCTCGTGCCTGAACAGGAATCGTCTGGTGAATTGTCAAGACATTACATTTCGACTCTGAGATAATCTGCAACAACGTCGCAAGTGATCCTTTACGATCTTCAAGCTGAATGAAAATCGTAAGGATACGCTCGCGCGCAATTGATTCGAACGGATAAACAGTATCACGGTACTTATAAAATGCACTACGGGATAGTCCTACCCTTTTCGTGGCATCTTGTATCGTCGATTCCTCTCCGCTGGCCAAAAGCCTTTTCGCTTCTAACATTTTCAGCATCGATTCTGTCAGTACGTCTTCCCTTACAAGATAAAACTGACCTTCCCCCAACTGTTTCATAGGATATCCCCCTTTCGTGCGTCCCTTTTGTAATCGTTTTTAGTAATTCGTTTTTAGTAATTCATCCCGACTAATTAATCTACAAATTCAAATTCGAAATCAAGAAGACGTACTGTGTCTCCGTCTTTCGCGCCACGTTTACGGAGCTCATCATCTACACCCATGCCACGTAATTGTCTTGAGAACTTACGTACTGATTGGTCAAAGTTGAAATCGGTCATTTTGAACAGACGCTCAATTGTATAGCCCGATAACACGAATGCCCCGTCATCTTCACGTGTAACCTCAAACTCTGCTGCTTGTCCTTCATATTTGTACATAACTGAGTTCTCTTTATCTTCGTCCTCTATTTCATGCATTGGGAATTCCGGTGTCGTTTCCAGTAAATCCGCAACCGCATGAAGCAGTTCGTCCAGCCCTGTTCTTGTAAGTGCTGAAATCGGGAAGATGAGTGCATTACTGTCATTCAGTTTTTCCTTGAATGCTTTGAGATTCTCTTCTGATTCAGGCATGTCCATTTTATTCGCAACAATGATTTGCGGACGTTCTGTCAAACGCAAGTTGTATTGTTCTAATTCTTCATTGATTGTAAGGTAGTCTTCAAATGGTTCGCGTCCTTCAAGTCCTGACATATCAATTACATGGATGATTACGCGCGTCCGTTCGATATGGCGCAAGAACTGATGCCCAAGACCAATGCCTTCGTGCGCACCTTCAATCAATCCCGGAAGGTCTGCTAAGACAAAACCGCGATGATCTTCCGTTTCAACCATTCCTAGATTCGGAACAAGTGTCGTAAAATGATAATCCGCAATTTTCGGTTTTGCAGCAGAAACAACAGATAACAGTGTCGATTTACCAACACTCGGGAAACCGACAAGACCTGCATCCGCAAGTACTTTCAATTCCAAGTTGATTTCTTTATCAACACCTGGTTCACCTTTTTCCGATAGTTCAGGAGCGGGGTTTGACGGTGTCGCAAATCTGCTATTACCACGCCCTCCACGGCCGCCTTTAGCGATGATAGCCGTCTGACCATGCTCAACAAGGTCGGCGATGATCGTACCGTCTTCCGCATCTGTCACAATCGTACCTGGTGGCACTTTGACAACTATATCAGTTGCATTTTTGCCGTGCATATTTTTACTGCCGCCATGCTCACCGCGCGGGGCCTTAAAGTGACGCTGATAACGAAAGTCCATCAATGTCCGCAGGCCTTCATCTACGATAAAAACAACGTTCGCACCTTTTCCACCGTCACCGCCAGCAGGACCACCGTACGCGATATACTTTTCACGTCGGAACGCAACCATACCGTCCCCGCCGTCTCCACCTTTTACAAAAATCTTTACCTGATCGACAAACATCTATTTTCCTCCTATCGTCCACTGATTGTGAACGTCCATTGATTTTGTGAAATTGTCTCTTTGATCATATAGTTTCCAGTTGCTTCTGGTGCCGGAAGTCTATTTTCCATCTGACCATGCACAGTAATTGTAATCGACCAGCTTGTGGCTGATGCCTGTACGTCGATTTGTGTCTCATATTCGGAGGTCGGATCAAGTGTTTTTTCCGCTTCACTGAACAAACGCTCTAAATAAGTTACCACTTCCGTATCATCGGCTTCTCTGATTCCAGACGTAATCGTGCATGTCATCGTTTTCGAAAATGCGCTATAAAGCCAGTCAAACGTAGTAAGCCATGTCTCGACAGCCAGAAGTCCCAGCCTTTCTAACATTGCTATTTCGCGCATACGATTAGTCGTATCCAAAATCTTTTGTTTAGCTTCCGGTAGTTTATCGAGATCGATGTAAAGCAAGACTAATTGAAGCTCATTTAAAAAATCATGTCTTGCAAATTTCAGCGCTTCTGCTGTAGTAAGTTTATTGTTCCCCATTCCCATTCACCGCCAACAATTTTCATGTATACAGTATAGCATCTATATGCCTTTCTTCGCTATTAGAGGAAAATAAAGAAAGCGCAGGTCGCCTATCTGAAGGAACGCAACTTAAGATTGCCGCGTCCTGTAGCAAGTAGAAAAGTTGAGATCTAATCTTTCACCACTAAAACGGCTCGAGGGGGCAGGCGCTTGGGGTCTATACGTGAGTTCTCTTAGTGATAACTTATCCACAATGTGAGATTTTTTGAAAGGCGAAGAAAGACATGACCTCTTTAGATGTTTAAAAAAGAAAAAAGGACTGCACATTCGTATGCAGTCCTTTCTGTCTTACGTATATTATGCTTCCTGAACTTCAGGGTATACGCTAACTTTCTTTTTGTCACGACCAAAACGTTCGAAACGAACGACGCCGTCAACTTTTGCAAAAAGAGTATCGTCACCACCGAGACCGACGTTTTCACCTGGGTGAATTTTCGTTCCGCGCTGACGATAAAGGATTGAGCCGCCAGTAACAAACTGTCCGTCCGCGCGTTTTGCGCCAAGACGTTTCGAGTGAGAGTCACGACCGTTCCTTGTAGAACCTACCCCTTTTTTCGATGCGAAAAACTGGAGATCTAAACGTAGCATGTATGCCACCTCCTACTATTTAAGGATAATTTTTATATGTTGCCCATAATCATTTTCAATCGTCTGCAATGAAACAATCATCGCCTTCACAATCAACTGTGTATCGTGATCGTTTTCTTCGGTTTCCGGAAAACTAACTTTCAAGTAACCACCGTCAGATCCTTGTTGAATCTCAGGTGTCTTGCCCGTTAATGCGATGATGGCATTGACAGCACCAAATGATACTGCAGATGCACCTGCACAGACTAAGTCTTTTCCATGTTCCGCGAAATCGGCGTGGCCCGTCATCTCAAAAGAGTTGACCCGACCGGAAGTTTGCTTCTTGATGATGATTTTGATCATGCCGGCTTACAGGTTGATACCGTCAATGACGATTTTCGTGTATGGCTGACGATGACCTTGTTTTTTGTGGTAGTTCTTTTTCGGCTTGTATTTGAAAACTGTGATTTTTTTAGCACGGCCCTGTTTAACAACAGTTCCTGTTACTGTAGCACCTTCCACGAATGGAACGCCTACTTTCACGTCTTCTCCACCTACGAATAGAACTTTGTCGAAAGTGACGACTTCGTCAGCTTCACCAGCTACTTTTTCAATGTAGATTTCCTGGCCTTTTTCAACTTTGATCTGTTTTCCACCAGTTTGAATAATTGCGTACATACTTGCACCTCCTCTTATAAATACAGACTCGCCTTCCAAGGTGATCCGTACGGATACTTGTACCTTATCAGTGCGGTTGTAGCACGGGTGCTACAAACATTAACAGTTGAATATTACCACGTATATTTAGTTACGTCAATCTATTTAATTTTCTTTCTGCAAATGCTTTTTCATATTTTCGAAATCGAAAGGCGGATATGTTTTGAAGCAGAAGGAAAACCGCTAGAAGAATGTAGGGCAAAGTGTTGGGTAAACCAGATGATAACAGGATAATTCCCGCGGATAAAAACAAGATGGAATGGAGTAAAAAAAGCGATCGTGTACGATAAATCGAATCCTCCGTCTCGAGTAGCGCACAAATGGCCTGTCCACCATCGAGCGGAAGAATGGGCAGTAGGTTAAGGATTAACAATGCGACTTGAATCCGGATGACTTGGTCGTCACCCGGGAAGGATACCAGCGTCGCAATCAAAAGTACAAGAAGTGTCGCCACTGGCCCTCCCAGCGCAACTAGAAAACGATCTTTTTTCGGTGCTTGATGACGATTCCATATAACAATTTCTCCCCCATACGGCATAATCGTGCAAGATCGTATGCGCATTCCGGTAAGATATGCCGTAATAAGATGACCTGCCTCATGGATAAGAAGCGAAATAAAAATAAGTGCATACATCGAAATACTCCCCGTAACAATTAGAAACAAAAAAAGTGGCAAGAGAACAGGATGAAGCCTAAATTTCATTGTTCCCCGCCCGATAGATAGGTAGGCAACAGCGAGGCATCCATCTTCACCCCGTCTTGCTTCACCTTTAGATAGATTGCCCCCTCATCCATGAGTGCCAGCGTGTCCCCTTTTTTCACGGCAGTATACGGCAGTTTGTAAACTGTTCCAACGTACCCATACGTCACTTCATCCCCGCTATCATATAATACCGTGATGGTCTTCCCTGATTCGCGGGTGAAACCTGTAAAAATGACGAGCCCATTCTCTTGCGCATCAATTGGCAATGGTTGCGTATAAGATACAATCACGCCTTCTTTATATGGCTGCATTGATTCATACGCTGAAAAGGGATCTTCCTGATGTGGATCTGCCATAACAGCAACTTTGTCGGCTCCGGGATCTTTAATCATCGTTGCCACCCATTTTTTCATCACCATAAAGTCCTTCCCGGAAGTGACATACTGCGTAACAGGCTCTCGAATTACACCTGCATCCTCTAGCTTCGCTACGCCAATCACTCCGAGTGTCAACACAATTGCTACTATCCACTTTGTTTTCCACTTCAACCGGTCACACCACCCGTTTTTTTTAGTATATGACGGATGCAGCGGGAATATTATGGGCGTTGGTCTAGATTTTATAAAATTAGATTAAAAAGGTTCGGTTACTGCGTGAACTTCGAAAAAGCATAGAGATCTTGACGCACATATTGCAACTTCCTAATTCTAATTTTAACTCCTCAGCTCCACGATATACCAGTTATACACGTATACTTCAATAAAACCCTCGGCACAAAAAACTTGTGTCGAGGGTCGTAGGGTTATTTCACAAATATTGATTTAAGTTTACCGAAGAATCCTGGTTTGCCCGTGTCGAGTGACATGAGCGGAACTGATTCGCCGAGGATACGGCGTGCAATGTTTCGGTAACCGATCGCCGCAGGGTTCGATGGATCCATGACGACGGGTTCCCCTTTGTTCGATGAGGTAATAACATTCTCGTCGTCGAGGATGATGCCGAGCAAGTCAATTGACAAGTGTGTCGTAATATCGTTGACGTCAAGTGCATCTCCGTTATTCATGAGGTGCCGCTTAATACGGTTGATAATTAGTTTCGGCGGATCAATTTCTTCCTGTTCGAGCAGTCCGATAATCCGGTCCGCGTCACGAACTGCCGAAATTTCAGGTGTTGTGACAACAATAGCACGATCCGCACCAGCAATGGCATTTTTGAAACCTTGTTCAATACCAGCAGGACAATCTATCAATATATAGTCATAATCCCTTTTCAATTCGGTAATCAATGTTTTCATCTGTTCAGGATTAATTGCGTTTTTGTCAGTAGTTTGAGCAGCCGGCAGTAAAAAGAGTCCATTCTCAAATCGTTTATCTTTAACAAGCGCTTGTTGAACTTTACAGCGACCTTCAATGACATCCACCAAATCGTAGATGATACGGTTTTCAAGGCCGAGAATGACGTCGAGGTTGCGGAGACCGATATCGGTATCAATAAGACACACTTTTTTACCCTGGAGAGCCAATGCGGTCCCAAGATTTGCGGATGTCGTCGTTTTGCCGACTCCACCTTTACCAGATGTTATTACAATTGCTTCTCCCACACTAGCTTCCTCCTTTAAATGATGACAGGCCAGGCCGAAGAATCCGGAGTTCCTGCAGACGATTGATGGCGATGAAACCATTGGGGTGCAAATAAGCACATTCCATTTCAGGCTGTTCCGACAAAATCGTCAACTCATCCGTCATCGTTTCCATTTTGTCCGCGATTATGAGATGTGTTGCTTCAAGCCATGACGCAGCGATGACAGCCTTCGTATTGCCATTCGAGCCTGCGTGAGCAATCCCTTTCAGCCTACCAAGTATATAAATGCTGCCGGCAGCGACAACCCGGCCATTGGGATTCACATCACCAACGACTACAAGATCCCCTTCCGCCTTTACTACCTGACCTGATCGAACGATGCCGACATAGGTTTCGGATTGATTTTCAAGCACTTTTCTATTACATTCTTCCATTGTGATAACATCACTTTGGATTTTTGATACACGCAAATTCGGTGAATCATGAATCGTATTCATAATTTCCCGCAATTCTTCTTCATTACAATAGCGGCTGCCCGTATGAACCTGCACTTCGGCAAGCCCTTCCAAGCCGTCTTCCTCCACTTTTCTGCGGAGTTCGGCAACCATGTCCGAATAGGCGCATTTGTCGTCAAGACGAAGAACAAGACCATCCTTCGTCCCTTTTATCGTTACATATTGCTGTTTCGTCATTTGCGTCACCCCGCATTTTCTTTTACAAAGTTTCGCTTTGTCGCTCTACTACTCTTTTATAAATAAGAGTTTTGAAAAACCAACCGAACATACCAACAAAAATAGAATTGGCAATTATCGTTGGTATCAGCCTGCCTGTGATAAATTCATCGAGTCCAATTGATGTCAATGAAACAAGGCTGGCGAAAAAGTATGATAATACTTCTAGCACACTAATCAGGATCAGCGCTAGGAACATCACCGTGACAATATGGCGATGAACTTGGCGAATAATTAAGGTTGCAATAAAGCAGATCAAGGGATAGAGAAATGCATATAATCCAATAATATCAATATGAAACATATCATACAAGAGTCCAAGGCCGATTCCGTAAATGATTGCACGTTGGCGACTGTAATAGACTGCTATAAAGATAAGGTACACGATGACAAACCTCGGAACAAGCGTATAACTACTACCCTCAATATCAATTGGTGAAAAAAGACTGAACACAGGCTCTAGGAAAAACAATAACACGGCAATAAGAGGGATGATGAACCGGATCATGATCCATCCTCCCCCTCAGTTTCTGAAGTATTGTCTCCGTCTGTCCCTTTATCATAAATAGTCGATGAGCGCTTTGCAATGATGACATGATCCAGTAACGAAAAATCTGCCGCTGGACGGATATAGGCCAACTTTGTCAGTCCATAGTCGTCTGTCGATACTTCTGTTACTTCTCCAATCAGAATTCCTTTTGGAAAAATACCGCCAAGTCCTGAGGAAATAACTTTTTGACCCACTTTAACTTCAAAGCTTGAATCGATTCGCTTCATGATAAGTTCGCTGCGTTTCCGGTCGTATCCTTCGATGAGTCCGAAGGCTTCTCCACCTGAAATGACTGCAGCGACACGAAAATTACGGTTTTCGGTCGACAATAGTTCCACCGTTGAAGTGAATTTATTGACAAGTACAATTTTCCCAATCAGACCATTCGCTGTAATGACCGCCATATTTTCCTTGATACCGTGCACTTTACCTTTATCAATGATGATTTTTTCTTCCCACTGATCAGGGTTACGAGAGATGACCGTGGCTTGTAACGGTTCGTACACACGTAAATCATCCTCTTTGCCGATGATTTCAAGTAGACGTTTGTTTTCTGCTTTAACATCCGCCAGTTCGGCTTGTCCAGAGGCGTATTCACTTAATCTAACTTTTAAATGTTTATTTTCTTCGTATGTATTCAAAATCCCATCAATATTCCCAATGACGTTCGTTATGTAGTGCGCCGGCTTCGAGAAAAGGGATTGCCCGAAGCCGACGACGTCTTTCACAACTTGTTCTGGAAGGGAGGCATTCTGCCGGTCTTTGAGGGAGAATGAAATTAAAGCCACAAGGACGATAACGCCCACAAGCAGTAATATCAAACGTTTATTTGAAAAAAATCGCGGCATTGCCCTTATCCTCCCTCACTTATCTACCTTGCATTTTTTTAATCAGTTCAAAATTATCTAATGCTTTACCAGTACCGATAGCAACACAATCTAGTGGATCTTCTGCTATGAAAACAGGCATTTGTGTTTCATCGGAAATGACTTTATCAAGATTCTGAAGCAACGCACCACCACCTGTTAGAACAATTCCTCGTTCCATTACATCCGATGATAATTCCGGAGGTGTTGTTTCAAGCGTCTTTTTCACGCCATCAATGATTTGTGAAATCGATTCCCGCAATGCTTCTGCTATTTCATCTGAAGAGATTTCAATTGTTTTCGGCAGGCCAGTTAGAAGATCGCGCCCACGGATTTCCATCTTCTCCGTCTTGCCAATTACTTTGGCAGAACCTATTTCAATTTTAATAGCTTCCGCCGTTCGTTCACCGATAGTCAAGTTGTACATTTTACGGATATAGCTAATAATCGCGCCATCCATCGTGTCACCGCCGACACGGATGGATTCACTTGTTACGATTCCTCCAAGTGAAATGACTGCGACTTCTGTCGTTCCGCCACCAATATCGACGACCATACTGCCAGTAGGTTCCCAAACAGGTAGATTTGCTCCGATTGCAGCCGCAAACGGTTCTTCGATTGTAAATGCTTCCTTTGCTCCAGCTTGACGTGAAGCATCAATAACCGCGCGCTGTTCAACTGAAGTAATTCCATAAGGTACACAAATCAAGACGTTCGGCTTTTTCCACGCTCCGCCTGACGCTTTTGTCGCTTCTTTCATGTAATGCTCAATCATAGCTGTTGTAATTTCAAAATCAGCAATGACTCCGTCTTTCATTGGGCGTGTCGCCACTATAGATCCAGGTGTACGACCAATCATATTTCTCGCAGCGCTACCGACTGCAACAATTTCACCCGTATGTGTATTTTTCGCTACTACTGAAGGCTCTCTGAGGACAATGCCTTTTCCTTTAATGAAAACTAATGTATTTGCTGTGCCGAGGTCAATCCCGACATCTCTTGATCCAAATCCAAACAATTGTGTTCTTCCTTTCTCCTTAACCGTTAATTACGGCATTCATGAAATCATACACCATAGTATAACGGAAAGGAGAACAAATTCACAGTGTCACATATACCCTGATTCATTTTTCATGCCATTCGAAGGATTATTTCAGAATAAAGTCACATATATCCCTTCTCTTTTAAACTTAAAAATTGATGGTCGCCGATGATAACATGATCGAGGACTTCAATCCCCATAATTGAACCAGCTTCTATAAGTCTCTTGGTTACTTCAATATCTTCAGGAGACGGTGAAGGGTTACCGCTCGGATGGTTATGCGCGATTATAGGTACGCTATTAGGCGGTAACAATAAAATTCTATATTATCATCGTCTATTCCTAATGCTGCAACATTATTAATTTCGCCAACAATAAATTAAAAGGCTTAATGTAGCAATACTTATTATAAAATAGTAAAATATATCTAAGTGT
>DYWT01000164.1 GCA_020742515.1 Sporosarcina psychrophila | reverse complement strand
AATTACTCAATCCGTTACATTTTTGAAAACACAATACCCCGATAACTAATAGCACTTCACGGAAAGAGTTTTTTGCGATAGTCTATTAATCAGTTACGGACAGTTAATTCCTAAAGTACAGAAGTGTCATGAAAAACTTGGTTACCTCAAGTTTAGATATGGCAACAATAGAAGTGACAAAGTAGCGTTTACATTCGATTGCGTAACGAATGTAAACGCTTTATTATTGGTAGTAATCAAACTATTGCAGCTTTAAAAAACGGAAGGGAGTGTATGGGGATGGATAATGAACACCAATCAAATTCAGGATTCAAAATGAAAGTCCAGCGTTTCGGAAGTTTTTTTAAGTGGCATGATTACGCCGAATATCGGTGCATTTATTGCTTGGGGGATTATTACAGCATTATTTATTCCGACGGGTTGGATTCCGAACACAGCAGTAGATCGTATCATCCCGAACAAGGTAAATGAAGATAAGACAGCATGGAGAGTGCATTCAAAAAATAATGGGGCGGTTTGCAAATCCATTTATATCTGATGACGTAATACGGGTAGGTCGTTCGCCTTTACGTAAACTTAAACTGAATGATCGGCTTGTCGGTCCAGCAACTCAATACGTGGAGTTATTCGGTAAGACACCTACTTACTTGGCAAAAGGAATCGCAGCAGCATTGCGTTATGATTATATGGAAGATCCAGAAGCAAAGCTCATACAAGAGACGATTCAACAGCAGGGTATTCGTCATGCAATTGAAACGTTTACCGGATTGAAGGTCGGTACAGCGCTATTTACAGCGATTGAAGAGGGCTATCAAAAACTTGAGGTAAATTGAATTGCTTGAATGGCGGTCGGGAGAATGAAGAGTAGTCCTCTAAACAACAAAAAACACCTATCTATATGTGCTTGTACTCCAAAGCGCAAGTAGATAGGTGTTTTTGTTAATTTGACAAAAACGAAGCTATAATAAATCTAGCTTGGTCAGAGTAGGATGGTTCAGCCGCTTAAGGATTTTTAATGTGAAGTAGTTGTTCGGTTTATCGATAGCTTTCACATTTTTGATAATTATCCACTTACAACTTTCTTTAATGGTTTAATTGCTGGTCTTTCGCCTTCCAGTTGTACTTTTCTAATATCAACTCTGATTAAAATAGAAATAACGAGGGCAACGACAAACAACCCAGCGAAATAGAGCAAGCTGCTTTCATAACTACCCGTCGTGTCTTTCATCCATGCGGCGAACATAGGACCCGCGAGACCTGCCGCCGACCAAGCGGTTAGTATATAACCATGGATTGCGCCAAGCTGTTTCGTTCCGAAAATGTCAGCAATATATGCAGGAATGGTTGAGAAACCACCGCCGTAGCATGTATAAATGACTGCGAGCATGATTTGAAATAGCAGTACATTTGTGGTGAAAGGCAAGAGCGCAAACAAAAAGATTTGGATAACAAAAAATATGGTATACGTGTTTTGTCTGCCGATATAGTCGGAAGTAGCCGCCCATCCAAGTCGCCCGGCTCCATTAAAGATCCCAAGGACTCCGACAAGCGCTGCAGCTTGTACAGTTGTCATGCCGATACTATCAATCGCAAGCGGCTTTGCTGCTGATAAAATACCGATGCCACATGTGACATTAATAAAAAGCATTAGCCATAAATAGTAAAAACGTTTTGTTTTCACTGCTTCATTCGCTGTCAATTGTGCCAAGTCTTGTTTTTGTTCCACTTTTCCAGCCTTCACTTTTTCAATAAATCCGGCAGGCGCCCAGCCAACCTCAGGTTTTTCAAGATATAAGGAGGATAAAATCATAATTAAAAAGTAAGATGCACCCAGTATATAAAATGTGTTTTTCAGTCCAACTGAAGTAATAAGCGCTTCCATAATCGGGCTACTAATGGCAGCGGCAAAACCGAATCCCATGATTGCAAGGCCGGTCGCGAGTCCACGCCGGTCCGGAAACCATTTTACAAGGGTAGATACTGGCGCAATATAGCCGACACCAAGTCCAATACCTCCCAGTACCCCATAAAATAAATAAAGCAACGGGAGCGAGGAAGCGCTTACAGCGAATCCGGCACCAATTACACCTGTCCCAAAACAAATGGCTGCTAAGATACCTGCTTTCCTCGGCCCATATTTTTCGACAAAATGACCGAGAAACGCTGCTGATAGACCCAAAAAAAGTATGGCTATACTAAATGTGAGTTGCACTTGACTAGTGGACCATCCGAACTGATCAATCAATGGATTAGTAAAGTTACTCCAGGCGTATACAGATCCGATAGAAATATGAATACCTACTGCGGATGCGGCAATCAACCACCTGTTCTTCGTTTTTTTACCCTTCAATACCTTTTCCCCCTTTACGCAAATATGAAATTAAACAGACAAAAGTCTGTAATTCCCAAAGTTCACTTCCAACTCCCAAATTCACTATTTAGTTAGCCTTGTATATACATGAAAATTGAATTGTTAGAAAAGACTAGATATTCCAGTCATACTAGCATCCTTTTTCCATTTTGTCACGAATGTTTTTTTTAGAGATGAAAGGAAGCATTATTTTCTTCGACAATGATCCGTTCCGGATGGGTATACAGGTTGAAGGAATTTTGCCGTATAAATCCGACGGTCGTAATTCCAAGTTCTTCTGCAAGTGTTAGGGCCAATTCAGTAGGCGCGGATTTTGACAGAACAATTTCACAGCCGATTTTTGCGACTTTCAATAAAATCTCCGATGAAATGCGACCGCTGAAGACAATTACTTTGTCTCTGACTGGAATCGCATGTTTTAGACAATGTCCGTAAATTTTATCCAATGCATTATGTCTTCCAATATCCATCCTTGACAGAACAATGCCAGTAGCTGTGCAGAGCGCCGCATTATGGACACCCCCGGTTTGGTGGAACAAGCTTGCCGATTGATCCATCTGCCTCATTAAGAAGAAACAATCTTCTGGGGTAAGCACTATGTGAGTTCCCATCATTCTTTTTACAGACAAAGCATCGTTAGCGAACACAAATCCTTGTCGGCTCATACCGCAACAAGAGGTGATATAGCGTTTATTCAACAACTTTTCGTAAAAGGGATACATCTTGTCCGTTTTAATGTGCACAATACCCAATTCTTCTTGCACCACAATATCTTTAATATCTTTGTAATTTGGAATGACACCCTCAGACGCCAAAAAACCGACGACCATGTCTCCAATGTACTCGGGGGAGCAGACGATGGTTGCGAATTCTTGACCATTAATTTTGATGGTGACAGGATGTTCGACTACAATTTGATCTTCCTTTTTCTTGAAATGTCCGTTCGAATATCGAATAACAGTCCGTTTGTTATCTTGTTCCATCTGCCTTTCCTCCCTTGTTGTCAATTGGTCTGTCAAATAGGAAGACCGAAACAGCTATGTCATCACCGAGTTTTATATCTGAGAAAAGGTGGATAAATTTAGCGCCGACAAGTTCTTCCATTCCTTCTGGTGGCGCTTTTTGATAGACTTCCTGAATCATTCGAGTCCTCGCAGCATGGACCATTTCTTTACCTTCCGGTGTACTGGCGATAAAAGTTTCGGTAGGAGTCAAGTTTCCATAAAGTGTTGAGATAATCATATTGTCAACAAAAACCGTATGGATTCTTTCAGGCCCCTTTCCGAATAATTCTTTGCGTAGCTTTCTGATAATATCATTAAATTCATGTGTTTTTTTCAACATGGGGTTATTCCTCCTCTGTAAATAAAAGAAAATAGTTTAATAGGTGAATTATAGATTGTTTATTCCCGCAAATTCAAATATACTAGTATCTAAGAGGGCGTTATGGTATGAACTGCCATGGCGTTATCGAGAGTTAACAGTTAATATGGATTGGTAATTTAACAAGTCCTGTTAGAAGACTATTCCACTATGAAAGTGCACTTGTCAAGTCGGTGTATTTTTTCATGGTGGTTTTTTATTTATAAAAAGGAGGCGCATACATGCCAATCAAGATTAACGGTTCCAATTATGACTTCGTGGAAGGCAAAACAATACTTGAAGTGATTAATGACCATAAAATTTCTCATCCGCAAATTTGTTACTTACCTGAAGTGGACCCAATTGAGACATGTGACACATGCATCGTGGAAGTGGATGGTCGTTTACTGCGGGCTTGTTCAACGAAAGCAGTTTCTGGAATGAGTATAGCTCTTTCTTCGACTCGTGCTAAAGAAGCCCAGACCGAAGCTATGGACCGCATTCTTGAGAATCATCTGCTGTATTGTACAGTATGCGACAACAACAATGGTAACTGTAAAATACATAACACAGTGGATATGATGGAAATCGAACATCAAAAATATCCGTATGAACCAAAATGTACACAGGAAAGTGTTGATTTCACACACCCATTTTATCGTTACGATCCAAATCAATGTATCGCTTGCGGTCAGTGTGTAGAAGTATGCCAAAACCTGCAAGTCAATGAAACCTTGTCGATTGATTGGGAGAGAGATCGTCCAATTGTTCTGTGGGATGAGGGAGCGAAAATCAATGACTCTTCCTGTGTAGGTTGCGGCCATTGTGTTACTGTATGCCCATGTAATGCACTGATGGAAAAATCAATGCTTGGTGAAGCTGGATTCATGACCGGACTAAAAGAGGAAATCCTGACACCGATGATTAATCTTGTCAAAGACGTGGAGCCGGGATACAGCGGAATTATGGCCATATCAGATGCTGAATCGGCAATGCGTGATACGAGGACGAAAAAAACGAAAACCGTTTGTACATTCTGCGGCGTTGGCTGTTCTTTTGAAGTATGGACAAAAGACCGTAAAATTTTAAAAGTCCAGCCTGTTTCTGATGCGCCAGTCAATGCGATTTCGACGTGTGTAAAAGGGAAATTCGGTTGGGATTTCGTTAACAGTGAAGAACGAATTACGACACCACTTATCCGGAAAGGTGATACTTTTGTTGAATCCTCTTGGGAGGAAGCACTTGACCTTGTCGCTCTGAAACTTGGGACAATCAAAAAGGAGTATGGTAAAGACGCTGTTGGAATCATTTCCTCTTCTAAGATTACGAATGAGGAGAATTACGTGATTCAAAAGCTAGCCCGTCAAGTATTTGAAACGAATAACGTCGACAACTGTTCTCGTTATTGCCAGTCCCCGGCAACGGATGGCTTGTTCCGAACAGTCGGAATGGGAGGGGACGCGGGAACGATTAAAGATATTGCTAAAGCCGGACTCGTGATTATTGTCGGAGCTAACCCAGCTGAAGGCCATCCTGTACTTGCAACTCGCATAAAGCGAGCTCATAAATTGCATGGGCAAAAGCTAATTGTCGCTGATTTGAGAAAAAATGAAATGGCTGACCGTTCCGATATCTTTATAAGTCCGAAGCAAGGAACTGATCAAGTATGGCTCATGGCAGTAACAAAATACATGTTTGATAGGGGTTGGCATGATCAGACGTTTATAGATGCCAACGTACATTACTTGGACGAATTCAAAGAAGTGCTTGAAAAATATACACTTGACTATGCTGAAGAAGTTTGTGGTGTTTCAAAGGATATGCTGATCAGGACGGCGGAAATGATTCGTGATGCTGACGGTACTTGTATTTTATGGGGAATGGGTGTCACGCAAAATACCGGCGGATCGGATACTTCCGCCGCGATATCCAATTTGTTGCTTGTAACGGGTAACTATCGTCGTCCCGGTGCAGGAGCCTATCCGCTCCGCGGGCATAATAACGTACAAGGCGCGTGTGATATGGGTTCGCTACCAGGATGGCTTCCCGGTTATCAGCACGTCACTGATAGCGAGGCGCGGCAGAAATTCGAAAAGGCATACGGTGTGAAAATCGCTGATAAACCTGGGCTTGATAATATTCAAATGCTTCATTCTGTTGACGATGGAATCATGAGAGCGATGTATGTTGTGGGTGAGGACATGGCACTCGTCGATTCCAATGCGAACTACGTACATGATGTCTTGGCTAAACTAGACTTTCTCGTTGTACAGGATATTTTCTTTTCTAGAACAGCACAATATGCGGATGTCATTCTACCGGCGGTTCCCTCTCTTGAAAAGGATGGCACTTTTACAAATACGGAAAGACGCGTGCAACGGTTATACAAAGCACTCCCAGAATTAGGCGACGCACGGGCGGACTGGTGGATTGTACAGGAAATCGCTAACCGTCTCGGTGCAAGCTGGAACTATGGGCATCCGAGTGAAATTTTTGCGGAAATGGCAAGTCTTTCACCGTTATTCAGTCAAGCGAATTATAGCGTGATGGAAGATTGGAACAGCTTCTTATGGGGCAGTTTAGATGGTGCCAGCACACCGCTCCTGTATATGGATGGATTTAATTTCCCAGATAAGAAAGCACGCTTTGCTCTTTCTGACTGGGTCAAACCTGTAGAGTTTCCTGTAGAATATGATCTCCATATCAATAACGGTCGCTTACTTGAACATTTTCATGAAGGCAATATGACGAATAAATCGGACGGGATCCAGGAGAAAGTGCCGGAGGTATTCGTAGAGGTTTCGTTGGAACTTGCGAAAGAACGCGGTGTGCTAAGCGGCTCAATTGTACGCCTAATATCTCCGTACGGAGCATTAAAGCTGCCAGCGCTCGTAACGGATCGAGTAAAGAAAAACGAGTTATTCTTACCGATGAACTCAGTAGAAAAAGATTCGGCTATTAACTTCTTGACCGGCCCGGCTGTCGATCAGCGCACGAATACACCTGCTTATAAACAGACGAAGGTACGAATGGAAGTGATTCGAAAAGCGGGTGAGAATCCATTACCAAAGTCTAACCATCGTAATAAAGAGCGCCACCCGCAAAATGGTGTAGAAGTGGAGCGGAAATGGGCGCGCCCTGGATATCTGCAACTTACTGAAGAGAAAGAAAGGTGATGTTCAATGGCAGTGCCGATTACTTCGATTAAGAAGAAGGAACTGACACAAGAAGAAATCAAACAGAAAAAACTGAAGGAACTGCAGTCATTGATTGCTGAGCAAGAACAGGCACTCAATAAAATACTGGAAATTACCGGTGAATTGGATGGTGCTGGAGTTTTCGACGCACTGAAAGCGATGATAAAAGCTAAAAATGAAATCGCTAAAATTGCGGTAGACCAAGCGTCGCGCGACCCAGTGACCAATCTAATCAACCATGTATTAAATGCAACCAGTGTAATTTCATCCATTGATCCTGATGTTACCGGGAAACTTGCGAAGAGTGTCAAAAGCGGACTTCATGAAGCAGAACTTTATAGGGGCAATGAGCAAAGAGTAAGCATTTTTCAATTGATGACTGCTCTGAACGATCCTGATACAAACCGTGCTGTGAAGTTTGGATTAGATTTCCTGAAAGGAATGGGGAAAGAGTTAGGTGAGGAAAACTAGAAAATAAGGTCCCTGGTTCTAAAATGAATCAAAATGGTTTTGGGAGAGGGTATATGTTCTGTTTATGATAAAAACCTCCGTCTACGGGGATAAGTCGTAGACGGAGGTTGGAGGATATGTTCCTCAGCGGAGTAATTCATATTGAAAAATGGTTCCTGTGATACCGGGACTCAACAAAAATAAAAATACTTGGCATTGATTTGAAGTCTGTGGCGAATCAATCTCTAGGAACAAATGTTTTACAATCCGTTTCTTCACTACTGGTTGCTTGTTTGCCCTTTTGACTGACTACGTAAATGGAGTTTGCCTTACATTTGTTTCCGGATCCCCAATACTTACAGTTATTCACTTCACAAAGAATTTCCTGAGCCATAGTAGCACACCTCCTTTTTATTAGGATGAACAGAAATGAGAGGAATGATACTTTTTATCTTTAGCAAGCATCTACTTACAGACCTTTTGTCCATTTTTATCCCGCGTATAAATGGAATCGTTGCTTAGGAGCAGAGTATGATGGATAATGTTAACTTAGCACGATTAACTGTAGGAGATGTTTATAAATGTCTATTAAAAGAAAAGTGGAAATGAAATTAGAGCAACAGAGGAATCAAAAAGAAAATCGGGGACGATTGTTAGTGAAGTGTCCGGATAAACCAGGAATTGTATCGACTTTGTCGACATTTTTACTTAATCACGATTCGAATATCATCGAATCAAGTCAGTATTCAAATGATCCCGAAAATGGCACCTTTTTTATTCGAATTGAGTTTCACTGTGAAAATCTGATGAAAAAGGCCGAGCAAATAGAAATAGATTTTGAGGCTATCGCCGCAACTCATTCGATGGATTACCATTTCGCTTATGAAAGTGAGCGAAAAAAAACAGCTATTTTTGTTTCAAAAGAACCACATTGTTTAATGGAGCTTTTGTGGGAATGGCAAAGCGGGGACCTTGACACAGATATAGTCGTAGTTATTAGTAACCATGAGGATGCACGGGAGTTGGTCGAATCTTTAGGGATTCCTTTCCATTATATTCCCGCCAATAAGGACATCCGAAAACAAGTAGAACAAGAACAGATTCGATTGATGGAAGAATATGATGTTGATTTATTGGTTTTAGCTCGTTATATGCAAATTCTTACGTCTGAATTTGTCAGCCGTTTTCAGCATCAAATCATCAATATTCATCACTCTTTCTTACCGGCATTTATTGGAGCCCAGCCATATGAGCGTGCATATGAACGCGGTGTGAAATTGATTGGTGCGACGTCCCATTATGTAACAAACGATCTTGATGAAGGCCCAATAATTGAACAAGATATCGAACGGGTGGATCACCGTGATAACGTAACTGACTTGAAAAAAATCGGCAGCCGAATTGAGCGGCGTGTACTTGCAAAGGCCGTAAAGTGGCATCTTGAAAATCGCATTATTGTAGAAGATAACAAAACGATTGTGTTTCAGTAATAAGGACCAGTTACTAAATTAAACACGAATGATGGTAACCTCGTGTTTATTGCGTAACTGGCCTTTTTTTTGTTCTGGAAATTATGAAAACTGAAAATGTCAATAAATTGTAACGCTGTGTACGCTTTTGTTCATTATAAATTTACTTCTACGTGCATTGAAAAGATGCGATTCTATCCAAGTCGATTCTCCAAGGAATCCATGCATAGCCATCCCATTTAAACCCCGTTGTCGTAATATAATCGATGTACGTTGGATGAAACCAAAAAGAAGTCCGGTTTACGAGCCGGAGATAGGTATCGTGATATAAACAACCCCGTAGCGCGCCTGGATCTATAGAAAATGATCCCGCTTGTTGTTTTGGCACCACAGATGGCGGTGGATTAGTCGGTGCAGCACCTTGTTTCGTCTGTTGGGTTTGTTCTTGGCTTTTTGGATAATGTGGCTGTCCAAAGGGTAATTCTGTGTTATTAGGATTATGCGGGACTGGAAATTGATCCTCGAACAAAATTGAGCGCCTCCTTTTTCGATATATTCCTAGTAGTATATGTAAGCATTGCATATTAGGAACTGCCCTATAAAGGCTTTTCGATTAATTTTCAAATGCTTCCAACCCTTCTGATTACTAACTTTGGTTAAGTTGTGCACAAATGATAAGATAGGAACCAAGAAGAAGTTAGAAGTTAGTGTGAAAAAAGTATCTGAAGCATTGGATTTTCTCCAAAACAAGAAAAATAATGGCTGATTTTTTTGAATGTAGTTCCGTATTTATGCGGAAATGAACATTGTCCTTTTGAATGGACTGCAGTATCCGAACAAAGCAGTAGATTAGTGAAGCGGGAAGACATATGTGATAAAATTAGTATAGAAATATTTAATTAGCGCAACTACTTAGATCTGAAATGATGTAAACTAGTTATATATAATAAGAAGGAGTTGGATTAACATGGTTGAAAAACAATTTACAGTTACAGATGCGAATGGAATTCATGCACGCCCCGCTTCAATATTAGTGAGTACAGCAAACAAGTTTCAATCCGAAATAAGTTTGGTCCACAACGAGAAAAATGTCAATTTAAAATCAATTTTGGGTGTAATGTCTCTAGGTATCGGACTAGGCGAAGAGTTTAAGATCAGAGCTGAAGGAGCCGATGAACAGGATGCACTTGATGGTCTTGAAGAAGCGTTGAAAAACGGAGGTCTGACTAATTAATGAGCTTACTACATGGGATTTCTGCGTCAAACGGAATTGCGATAGCTAAAGCATATCGTTTTGTTGAACCAGATTTATCTTTTAGCAAAAAAACTGTTGAAGATATTCCAGAAGAAATTGCACGTTTTCATTCTGCTCTCTCTATCTCAAAGAGTGAGTTGGAAGTGATTCGTGATACTGCTGAAAAAGAACTTGGTACAGATGAAGCAGCAATCTTTAATGCTCATATATTAGTTTTAATTGACCCTGAGTTAGTTACAGCAATTGGAGATAAAATTAAGTCAGATAAAGTGAATGCTGAATATGCACTTAAAGAAACGACAGATATGTTTATAATGATGTTTGAGCAAATGGATAATGAATATATGAGGGAAAGAGCAGCAGACATTCGTGATGTTACGAAACGCGTGCTGTCTCACTTGCTAAATGTTGAAATTATCAACCCAAGTATGATTACTGAAGAAGTAGTTATTATTGCCGAAGATTTAACACCCTCAGACACTGCCCAGTTAAATCGTAAGTTTGTAAAAGGTTTTACAACAAATATCGGTGGGAAAACATCACATTCAGCGATTATGGCACGTACATTGGAAATTCCTGCAGTTGTTGGAACAAAGGAAGCAACGAAGTGTATCAAAGATGGTGATATTGTCATTGTTGATGGATTTAATGGACAGGTACATATTAACCCCACTTCAGAAGTCATTGCTACATATGAAAATGAACAAGTAAAGTTCGAGCAACAAAAGGCGGAATGGGCAAAGTTAGTGAATGAAAAAACAACTACCGCAGATAAACATCATGTTGAATTAGCCGCAAATATCGGCACCCCTGAAGACTTAGAGGGAGTCATTAATAATGGCGGGGAAGGGATTGGTCTATACAGAACCGAGTTTTTGTATATGGGCAGAAACCAGCTCCCAACCGAGGAAGAGCAATTTGAGGCTTATAAAAAAGTTCTACAGGGAATGTCAGATAAGCCGGTGGTTGTACGTACCCTTGATGTAGGCGGGGATAAAGAACTCCCTTATTTAAATCTCCCTAAAGAAATGAATCCATTCCTAGGTTTACGTGCAATTAGGTTGTGTCTACAAGAGCAGGCTATTTTCCGAACACAGTTAAGAGCACTTTTACGGGCAAGTGTATTTGGAAATCTGAAAATCATGTTCCCTATGATTGCTACTCTCGATGAATTCAGACAAGCGAAAGCCGTTTTAGAGGAAGAGAAACAAGAACTTCTAAACAATAATATAAATGTCGCGAATACTATTGAGGTCGGCATTATGGTGGAAATTCCTTCTACTGCAATTTTAGCAGATCAGTTTGCGAAAGAAGTTGACTTCTTTAGTATTGGAACAAACGATTTGATCCAATATACGATGGCTGCTGATCGTATGAATGAACATGTTGCCTATTTATATCAACCTTATAATCCGGCAATTCTTCGTTTAGTTAAAATGGTCATTGACGCTGCACATAATGAAGGGAAATGGACTGGAATGTGCGGGGAGATGGCTGGAGATGAGATTGCCATTCCTTTATTACTAGGTCTTGGTCTCGATGAATTCTCGATGAGTGCCACGTCAATTTTAAAGGCACGCGCACAACTCCTACAATTGAAGAAGTCCGATATGGTGGAGCTTGCAAATGAAGCACTTCAGATGGCGACTGCTGACGAAGTAGTCCGCGCGGTTAAGGCACGCAGTAACTTATAAATTTAAAAGAACAAACATAAAAAGCAACATCCCAGAACTTCGTCAATCGTTCAGGGATGTTGCCTTTATGCTATGTTTTGACATATTCTTTCCCCCGAAGCATTCCAACTACTTGTTCATACTACAACTCCGAAGTATCTCACTGGCAGATACTTGTTGATATTGCCTTGATAGTAGCCTCAGAACGAATTTAAGCTTAACCCATAAATAATGGGAAATTGAATACGATGTATAAACTGAGCGCACCCATTAAAAAATGTACGAACTAAATTTGATTAGGAAAACGATTTAATTCTGATATGGAGGAAATAAAATGACCAAAAAAATGATTATGTTTGATATTGACGGGACGCTACTTGATCATGAGAAAAAATTGCCTGTTTCTGCGAAGGAAGCTATTAAATCTTTAAAAGAAGTTGGACATGAAGTAGCCATTGCTACAGGACGGGCTCCATATTTCATTAATGATTTAAGAAAGGAATTAGAAATTGATTCCTTTGTTTGTTTTAATGGTCAATACGTTGAAATAGAAGGCGAAGTCATTTATAAGAATCCAATTGATAAAGAATTGTTAATGCAGTTATCGGACTTTTCTACTTCATATGATCATCCTCTTGTATATATGGGGGCTGATTTTATGAAATCCAATACGGGGTCTCATTCTGAAATAGAAGAATCCCTACGTTCCCTTTTTATTGATACAGCACAACTTGAAGTGGACGCTAATTACTATAACAACACAGAAATCTATCAAACACTGCTCTATTGCAAGGAGCATGAAGAATCTTTCTATCGGAGCAATTTAGGAAGCTTGAATTTTATTCGCTGGCATGAATTTTCGATGGATGTTCTGCCCCTTGGCGGTTCGAAAGCGAAGGGAATTGAAAAATTCATTGAAAATAAAGGTTTTACGAAAGATCAAGTCTATGCTTTCGGTGATAATTTAAATGATATTGAAATGCTTCAATATGTCGGTTATGGAGTTGCAATGGGTAATGCACCCGAGGAAGTAAAAAAGATAGCAAGATATGTTACGAAAGATGTGAGCGAAAATGGCATTGCCTATGGTTTGGAAATGGTGGGATTATTACCATAACTGATTTTTTAAATCTTCGCTTTTCATACTCGGTTAATTTGAAGATAGTAGACAAATACATAAATAAAAAATCAGCCATTCATATAATTGGCTGATTTTTTATTCCGCAGAATTAGTTGAACAACTCACACATTATGTAATCAGCAATAGTCACTAAATCAATAATCATGCCATTTTTTCAAAACAAATATTACTTGTTTTGGAGCATGGCTTCTTTTTATTTAATAAGAATGTTTGGTTTTCAAAGTTTCGGGGCAATACTTGTGGAAACAAATTATCGATGGCAGATTAGAACAAGCTATCGTATTTGGTATAAAGGAGGAGACATTTTGTTGAAACTTAAAATCTTTCTAGTAGCGACGCTTTTTGCATTTTCGACATATGCAGTAGCATCTGCATCAGTTCTTTCACATTCTCTTGATAGTGATAATGGATTCGCGTATCTTCAATATCTTTCAGATGAGGCAGACATTCTTTTGGATGCATCAGAAGTAAGTAAGGTTCCATCTCAGGATGCTTTAGATATGGAAATGGTAGTAGAATATCCGCCTTTGGAAATAGCATCTGAACCTGAATCTGAACCAGAACCAGAACAGTATACAGTAATTAAGGGAGATAATTTATATCGAATTGCACTTTCTCACAATATTTCTTTAGAGTCACTTACCAGTTTGAATGACTTGAAGGGTGATTTGATTTACCCAGGAGATGTATTAATTGTCAGTGGAAATGAAGAAGAAATCGGATCAGTTGAGACTGCCTCAGATACGATGGCGACTGTAATTGTGCCAAAGTCCTCGCCCCTGCCAGTAAGCGATGAAAAAGAGATGCTCGTTACAGCTACAGCTTATACAGCATACTGCACTGGCTGTTCAGGGACTACTGCTTATGGCATCGACCTGCGTTCAAATCCAAATCGAAAAGTAATAGCAGTAGATCCAAGAGTTATTCCGCTCGGTACAAAAGTATGGGTTGAAGGGTATGGAGAAGCGATTGCCGGTGATACAGGAGGAGCTATCAAAGGGAATAAAATTGATGTATTCATTCCTTCTCATGATAATGCAATGGAATGGGGCGTCAAAAAGGTAAAGCTTAAAGTCCTAAATTGATGAGGGGTGCCTGTACAACAACATAGTCATGTTGTTGCACAGGCGATTTATAATTAAGATAAACGGCTTTTAAAATCTTCATACCCAAATTGTTGAATAACTTTAACACCGTCTTTTACAGTATTAAGAACAATGGAAGGTAAGTTGACACCGTTAAATGTATTGTTTTTAACCATTGAATAGTGAGCCATATCGCAAAATACGAGTTTATCACCGGGAGTTAATGGCTGATCAAATGAATAATCGCCAATAACATCACCGGCAAGACATGTAGGCCCGCCGAATCTATATGTGTAAGCTTTTTCGTCCGGCATTCCTGCTCCAATGATTTCAGGTCGATAGGGCATTTCTAATACATCAGGCATATGACATGCTGCCGAGGTATCTAAAATGGCAATTGGCATTCCGTTATGGAGGGTGTCTAAAACAGTAGCTACAAGATAGCCGGTATTCAATGCTACAGCTTCACCAGGTTCCAAGTACACTTGAACACCATATTTCTCCTTTATAAACAGTATCGAACGGATAAGTGTTTCGATATCATAATCGGGTCTTGTAATATGATGCCCGCCGCCGAAGTTGATCCATTTCATATTTTTAATGTATTTCCCGAATTTCTCATCGACGACTTGCACAGTACGTTCTAATGTATCCGAGTTTTGTTCACACATTGTATGGAAATGTAATCCATCGATCCCTTCAAGTTGATCCTCTTCAAAATTCTCTAGCGTAACACCAAATCTAGAATGTAAAAAGCATGGATTATACATATCAACTTCGATTTCGGAGTACTCCGGATTAATACGAAGTCCAACTTCCATTTGTTTCGGATGGTTGTTAACTTTGTCTTTGAATTGATTGTATTGTTGAAAAGAATTAAAGACAATGTGATCTGAATAAGAAAGAATCTCATCAAACTCAGTTTCAGAAAATGCAGGGGCATAGGTGTGAACTTCCTTGCCCATTTCTTCATAACCCAGTCTCGCCTCATGTACAGAACTGGATGTTACACCATTCAAATATTCTCCGACTAAAGGATATACAGAGAACATAGAAAAACCTTTTTGTGCGAGGAGAATCTTACAGCCCGTCCGATCAACAACAGACTTCAGTTTCTCCAAGTTTTTTATAAGCAGCCCTTCGTCCACTACATAACAGGGCGAGGGGAGTTCATTTAAATCAATGTTCAATTTCTGGTCCTCCTCAGTCAATTAATTCAGGATTAAAGCTTTCTTGCCACGGTAGACCATATTCGTTGAGTGCTTCCATGAATGGATCTGGATTGAATTCTTCGATATTATGCACGCCAGGGTTCTTCCATTTACCAGTCATAACAAGCATCGCACCAATCATTGCAGGTACACCGGTTGTATAAGAAATCGCTTGTGAACCAACTTCTGCATAGCATTCTTGATGGTCACAAACATTGTAGATATAATAAGTTTTCTCTTCGCCGTCTTTAATACCTTGGAAGATACAACCGATATTCGTTTTTCCTTTTGTTCTAGGTCCAAGCGAAGCCGGATCCGGTAGAACGGCTTTTAAGAATTGTAGGGGAGCGATTTCTTTTCCTTCGAAAAGAATCGGCTCAATAGATGTCATGCCAACGTTTTCAAGTACTTTTAGGTGGTTCAAATAATTCTCTGAGAACGTCATCCAGAAACGAATTTTTTTGATACCTGTTATATTAAGTGCAAGAGATTCCAATTCCTCATGATGTAACAAATAAACATCTTTTGGACCGATTTCAGGAAGATTATAGACACGTTTAATGGATAATGGTTCAGTTTCGATGAACTCTCCATTTTCAAAATAGCTTCCGTTTGCTGTGATTTCACGGATGTTAATTTCAGGATTGAAGTTGGTTGCGAACGGATAACCATGATCACCAGCATTTGCATCCACAATGTCGATCGTATGAATTTCATCGAAGTGATGTTTTAGTGCATGGGCAGAGAATACACCAGTTACACCCGGGTCAAAGCCGCTTCCAAGTAGGGCAGTGATGCCTGCTTTTTCAAAACGTTCTCTATACGCCCATTGCCAGCTGTATTCGAACTTAGCTTCATCAAGAGGCTCGTAGTTTGCTGTATCGACATAGTCAACGCCAGTAGCAAGACATGCATCCATAATCGTTAAATCCTGATAAGGCAATGCAACATTAATGACGATATCTGGTTGGAATTTAGTAATAAGTTCAACCAGTTCTTCCACATTATCAGCATCTACTTGAGCCGTTTGAATTTTAGTACGACCTCCGTCTAATTTTTCTTTTAAAGCATCACATTTAGATACTGTACGACTTGCGATACAGATTTCTTCGAATACGTCAGGAACCTGACAACATTTATGAACAACTACTCCTGCAACTCCGCCTGCACCAATAATTAAAGCTTTTCCCATAATGAACACCCGCCTATAATATAGTTTTTTGTTAAATCAAGATTTCCTACTCATACGCTTCGGCTACCGGCGTCCAGTTACTGATACAATTCACGTCCTTCGAATTGTGACAGCAAGTGGCACTGAAAGGCGCCTTCGCTTAGTTGGTATATGAAGCCAAACCCTTACCTCTGTGCCAGTTATTGGCACAGAATTCAAATGGCCAACAGCAATTCGCGTAAAACTTTACATGCAACGGCTGTAGAAACGCCGCTTTGATCGTAAATTGGAGACAGCTCGTTTACATCACAAGCGACAATATTGAGGCCGCTTACTGTTAACATGGCACTCAGTAATTCCATAAAGCTGACACCGCCGGCTTCAGGTGTACCTGTTCCAGGAAATACAGAAGGGTCCAGTACATCCAAATCAATGGTTAAGTAAACTGGTTTTCCTTTTAGTTTTTCAACGACTTCATTTAATCCATTAAAGTTAAACTTATTTGTAAATACATGGTCCTTACCCCATTGGAATTCACTACGGTCTCCGGAACGGATACCGAATTGGAAGATTTTATCGTCCCCAAGCAGGTCCCATACTCTGTGAATCACAGTGGCATGAGATAGAGTTTCACCGAGGTAATCCTCACGTAAATCTGCATGTGCATCAAATTGGATTACATGAAGGTCAGGATATATTTTGGCAACAGCACGCATTGCACCGAGTGTCACTAGATGTTCGCCGCCAATCATGCAAGGAATCTTGCCGTCTTCCAAAATTTCAGTTGTAAAATCTTCAATTTGCCCTAATGCTCTTGACGTATTCCCAAAACTCAATTCTAAATCGCCACCATCAAATACAGCGATATCTTCTAAATCTTTATCCTGATAGGGGCTGTATGTTTCAATACCAAATGATTCACCGCGCATTGCTTTACTGGCAAAGCGTGTACCAGGACGAAAAGAAGTCGTAGAGTCAAAGGGAGCCCCGAAAATAACGATTTTCGATTCTTCGTACTCATTGTCACAGCCAATAAACGTTTCCACATTTCTATTCAACATCTTTTAATTGCTCCTTTACATAGTTTGGAAGTGCAAACGAGCCGACATGAATATCCGTATTGTAATACTTCGTTTTCAACTCAAGTTCGTTCCATGCTGTTGCATTCAAATCTTGAATAGGGTCAAACTTCTTAGACGCAAAACCAAATAGCCAGTGACCAGATGGGTAAGTCGGCATATGGAATTGATACACTTTACAAACAGGGAAGAACCCTACAATTTTCTGGTGTGCTTTCCTCATGCCGAGAGCATCTTCAGCGTAAAACGGACTTTCATGCTGATTCACGAGAATACCGTCTTCTTTCAGCGCTTTATAGCAATTCCCATAAAATTCTTTTGTAAACAGACCTTCGCCTGGGCCGAATGGATCTGTCGAGTCCACAATGACCAAGTCATAGTCGCTCTCGATTCTACGAATAAACTTTAGCCCATCTTCAAAATATAAAGTCACCCTCGGATCATCCAATTTTGAAGCTGTCTGCGGCAAATATTCTTTGCAGACATCGACAACCAGTTCATCAATTTCAACCATGTCGATTACCTCAATAGTAGGATACTTAGTCAGCTCACGGATTGTACCGCCATCTCCTGCGCCAATGACCAATACTTTTTTTATCTTCGGATTTGTAGCCATTGCTACATGTGTAATCATCTCATGATAAATAAATTCATCTTTTTCAGTCAACATCACGAGTCCATCGAGAGTAAGAATACGGCCAAACTCTGATGTTTGTAAAATATCGATTTTTTGAAAAGCACTTTTGCCCGTGTAAAGGTGCTCTTCCACTTTTAGTGAAAAACGGACATTTGGTGAATGATTTTCTGTATACCATAAATTCATTCCGCGAACTCCTTCAACACATTAATATTTTCGATATTGCTATCTTCAGTCCCCGTTAAGAAGCAGCCTTTATCTTTGGAGTACTGAATGAAATCTAAAATCTCATATGTAATCCGTTCACCGGGTGCAAGAATAGGGATGCCCGGGGGATAACACATGACAAATTCACTCGAAATATGACCAGCACTTTCCGAAATAGGCATGTTCTGCTTAGATGCATAAAATGCTTTTTGAGGCGTTAAAGCCACTTGCGGACTAATGTACTCATGAATGTATATTCGGCTCTTGTCTTTAGCATATCGGCGTTTGATTTCGGCCAACGCTGCAACTAAACGTTCGAGATCTAGATGTCTATCACCGACAGAGATATAAGCAAGGATATTGCCAATGTCTCCAAATTCGATTTGAATATCATATTCATCACGGAGAATATCGTAGACTTCAATACCTGCCAAGCCAATTTCACGCGTATCTACAGATAGTTTTGTCACGTCAAAGTCAAAAATCGTATCTCCGTTGAGCAGCTCTTTTGAATAGGCATAATACCCATCAATTTTGTTTATTTCATTTCTTGTGTATTGTGCCATCTCTGCTACTTTCCGGAAGATTTCTTTCCCATTTAGCGCTAAATTTCTTCTTGAAATATCTAAAGAAGAAAGCAACAAATAGGAACCGCTTGTCGTTTGGGTCAGGTTGATAATTTGCCGCGTATAACCGAGGCTCACATCATTATTTATCAAAAGAAAAGAGCTTTGTGTCAATGAACCACCAGATTTGTGCATGCTGACAGATGCCATATCAGCGCCTACTGACATAGCTGTAGCGGGAAGATCTTCACCAAAATAGAAATGGGTACCATGCGCTTCATCGACTAGCACAAGCATATTATGCTGATGTGCTAAATCTGTTAGAGCCTGGAGATTTGAACAAATTCCGTAATAAGTAGGATTGTTAATGAGAATCGCTTTAGCATCAAGGTTCTCTAAAATGGTTTGTTCAACATCTTTTAGGGACATCCCTAAAGGAATGCCAAGTTCGCTATGCACGCCGGGATTCACGTATACCGGAACCGCGCCGCTAATGATAAGCGCATTAATGGCGCTGCGATGTACGTTACGGGGCATAATAATTTTATCCCCAGCTTTACACGCGGTCATGATCATTGCTTGCACTGCAGAAGTAGTCCCATTGACCATGAAAAATGCATGATTTGCTCCAAATGCCTGAGCGGCCAATTCCTCAGACTCTTTAATGACGGAAACAGGGTGGCAGAGATTATCTAATGGTTTCATGGAATTGACATCCATTGACAGACATTGTTCTCCTAAAAATGCGGCTAATTCAGGATTTCCTCTCCCGCGTTTATGGCCGGGAACATCGAAAGGGACGACACGCATTGATTTATATCGGTTAA
Source organism: Sporosarcina psychrophila (assembly GCA_020742515.1). GTDB lineage: Bacteria > Bacillota > Bacilli > Bacillales_A > Planococcaceae > Sporosarcina > Sporosarcina psychrophila_B. The sequence continues at coordinate 4,563 of DYWT01000164.1, read as the reverse complement.
GTGCCTCCATAATAGGGGCTTTTTGTTGCAAATGATCTGTCATTTCCTCACCACTCATTCATAATCAATATTGGAACCATTAAAAATTTCTGACATCTCTTTGCGTAACATGTTGGTAATTTTGAGTCTCTCTTTGTGAGGGAGCTCAGAAACGTCCGTATTGAAAAGATAGTTTTGTAAGTTTATGTCTTTAATTTGTAGTTTTGTATGAAAAATATTAGATTGGTGTACGTTTATATCTTTCGAATCGTATTTCAGCAATGTGTTACTGTCGATATAATCCTGAATCGAATTCATTGAATGATCCATGAATAATTTTTTTCCTTCTATATTACGTGTAAACCCACGTACTCGATAATCAGTTGTAATAATATCTGAATCAAAACTTCCAATTAAATAATCAAGTGCATTCAACGGGGAAATTTTGCCACACGTTGAAACGTCGATGTCGACTCGAAAAGTAGCGATAGAATTATCCGGATGATATTCCGGATACGTGTGAACGGTAACATGACTCTTATCCAAGTGACCTACGACTGTTTTACGCGTCCCGAAAATACTATGTTCTCCTTGATTACACGATTCATCAATCAGTGCGACAGGGAATGCTTCCTCGGAAATAAGAATTGTAACACTTGCACCTTGTGGATCGTAATCCTGTTTACTGACATTCAAGACATGTGCCCCGATAATTTCTGTCACTTCGTACAGAATACTGGTTAACCTATCGGAATTATATTGCTCATCAATGTAGGCAATATATTCACTTTGCTCTCGCTCACTTTTCGCATAGCAAACATCATAGATGTTGAAGCTAAGAGTCTTTGTGAGGTTGTTAAAGCCGTAAAGCTTCAGCTTATTATCCAACCCTACCATCACGCCTTTCATATAAAACAAATCTAATTATAAAGTATAGCATTCCTGAGTCAATATAATTTATTCTTACAAAAATAAGTGTTTGTTGAGTACGTCTTTTGTATTGTTCATAGCAAAGAAATATCTAACTAGCTGGATAAATGATTAATTACCCGCAAAAAAAATCCTCATAGCAGTAAGGGAACGACGATTAAATCAGTTACCTGCACTAGCAAAAGGAACTTCATGAAAAGTGTAAACTAAAATATTATCTTTCGTCAATAGTTTTTAAATATAGTTTAGTTGACCATGGGAAATACAAGTTAGAAAACATACTTATATTTTGTCAAAGAAAATAAGAAGTTAGCAAATCTATACAAAATGATGATTTTTAAACATTTATTTATTCATCAAACTGTTTTGTAGTGAATGTAGATACTATTCACTACGTAGTCTATTAAATTGATGGTAGGAAGATATATTTCGAATGAAAAGAGTGACTGGATGGAGGGAATGGAACAATTATTTCCTGGGAAACTTAAACAGGTGGATTCTTTTATGAGTTTAAAACCTAGAAGAAAGGCCTCGCTCATTTCGCATTCATATTTTCAGAAAAGTATAACATATCGATTGGGTGTATCCTTTCCGTTTTTATTACATAAGCTACTGAGTGAGAAAGGAAAGGGGGGGTATGCATGATAGATGTTGTGAATTTACAGGCGATTATTGAGGATTATCAAAGACAGATGAAGCCGAAGAGAGTGGCAAGCAGTGTAAAAAGGATTCTCTCGTTACAAAAAGAGGATCGACGACTAAACGGCCAAAAATCGTAATGGTAAGGTGATTTATCGTTATTATGATTGAACTTTGGCGCTTATGCAGTGTAAATTTGCATAGACGACTACGATATAGGAGGAGTTCTAAATGATCACTTCGTTAAGTTTGACAGCATGGACTGATGATTATCGTAGGCAAACACAGACACAAATAAAAACAAGCGGAGAACGGTGGTTGCTGTCCCCACAAAAAGAAGATAGACGACTGAATGGCAAAATAGCCTGACAGTCGTTTTTTATTGGTATTTTTGTGAGTACATACTAAAGAATGGGTGGTACTCGTAGTATTATATGAACATAGTTCCGCCGGCCTGGTGTTTTATTCTAGACTGAAATGCATTTGAGCAGATTTTGTAGCAGTTATTTAGAGCGTTTAAACATCCATGCCGAACTAATGAAGAAGAAGACTGATGTTGCGAGAAGAGGGATATGTTCATCCCAAATACTAAAAAACACAGTTCCAAGAGATAACACTGTAATGATTCCCATGAACGTTCGTGTTTGTAAACGAGAGCGCTCTCTCTCCCTTGCAACATCCCGTGTTTGTATGTATTCACGCATACGGGTAGGTTCCTCTAGGAAGGTCGTTACTTTCTTAGGAAGTGTTCGCAAAGGACCAATTACATTTAACGCAATGCGTTGTGCATCTTTCTTTGAAAACGTGCCGTTTCCAATTGTTCGTTTCTTTGCCCACTCCAAAATTCGGGGGCGTCCAATCGCGAGTAAATCGACATTAGGATCCAAGACATGGAGAACACCGACGAATATCGAAACCGCACGGCCTAAAAAGGCAAATTCGGCTGGAAGCTGTACAGGTTGTGTTCGAACAATTTCTTTTAAATCATCAAGTAGACGATCGACAACAAAGCTATTCATTTCGTTCAAATCATTGGATTCATAGGCTTTCACAACACTTTCAATCGCATCTGCAAGTACCCGTCGATCCGCACTTGGCAATAAGAAGTTCATCTCTTCCAAACCATTTAGCACTTGATCATACTGTGTGAAAATAATACCTTCAACAATTTTCAATATTGAACGGGCTTCATCAGAAGTGATGTTTACAATCATTCCAAAGTCAATTAAGAAAAGCGTGCCATCTTCCTGAACCAATATATTGCCGCCATGTGGATCGGCATGGAATTGTCCGCCATCAAGCACTTGTTCTAAAAACAAACGGAATAATCTTTCCGATAACTCTCGGCGATTAATATTATTTTTGTCCAGAAATGCAAGGTCAGTTATACGTGAACCTTCAATCCATTCCATAACAAGGACGCGCCGCGTTGAAAACTCATCGTAGTAGACAGGAAAACGGATACCAGACATGGTGGCGAAACGCGCAGAAAAACTCCTGCCGTTTTTTAACTCCTGCAAAAAGTTAAGCTCAGCCCCAATCGTATCGACCATTTCTTTATACAATAAATTAAAATCAATTTGCTTACTGAAGGGAGTAAATCTTTTTAACAGCCAGATGACAATTCGCATGGCACGGAAATCGACGCTTAATATACGTTCAATATCTGGACGTTGAATTTTCACCGCTACAGGTGTGCCATCCTTTAAGGTCGCCTTGTAAACTTCTCCGATTGAAGCGGAGGCAATGGGTCCATCAGATAAGTTAGTTAGAAAATCTTCATAGCTGGTATTCCACTCGTCCTCTAAAAGTTCAATTGCTTTCTTTGTTGGAACTGCGGTAACATGATCTGTTAAGCCTTCCAACTCCGCAATAAATGACGGTGGCATAATATCAGCACGCGTAGATAAAAATTGGCCCATTTTAATCATCAAGCCACCTAAATCAAGTGCAATTCGTTTATATTCTTTTGCTTGCTTCGTAACAAGAAGTTCCCATTTTTCAGTAACTGAAGGTGTAAATCGACCTTTATACCGCCGCTGAAAAAGTGTAATCTGGGTGAAAAATTTCACGGACATCCACACAATACGGAAAATCCTGTAAAATGCGAAACGCTTCATATGATATAACCTCCCTGTCCCTTTCATTATAGACAGTAAAGCTGTCAGCGTCCAAAATGCTAAACTGGAGCTAGACACTTATTATTCTAGAATAGACATGTTAAACTTACATGTATGCTTATTTCACTTCATTCAGCAGGGGTTCAAACCCCAACTGAATGAAGTGAAAGCCTCCGGTGGAAATCTATGACACCGAGGCGTGATTGATTAAAAAGGATGTGTTTGTATGGTAGGACGTAATGATCCCTGTGTATGTGGCAGTGGAAAGAAGTATAAAAAATGTTGTGAATCGAACTCGACATTTATAATAGAAGACGTGCAATCGGAAGAGCTTGAAAGAGTTTTGCAATCTTTTTACGAAGAGTACCCCGAAAGACGGGACTTGAATGAATTCTTGGCTTTGGTTAAAAAGTGGAGTGAACCAATACAGAGCTATTTAATCGAGGAAATGATTGAAGCCATTGTCATGGATGAATTCTTTTTCCATTATAAACCGGAAATTTGGAAGAATTACATGAAAAAACAACAGAAGAAAATCATCCGCCCCTCTGTAGTGAAAGTCTTAGAGACGTGGTCTGATCCACGTGTTTACATTGGAGAAGTTGTAGCAGTGGACGAGGCTTATATGTCCGTTAAAAGTATTTTTGAAGATGAAACGATACGTTTACGACGCGAAAGTGAAAAGCCTGTTCCTGTAGGTGTGCATGTTTATTGCTTCATTTTGCCGGACGGAACATCGAAGGACAATCATTATTTGGCTGTTTCCAGCTTAATCTTTTTCCCGACCGACCATAAAAAAGTGTTTGGTCAGTTCAAACAACTGTATGAATCAAAAAAAGAACTATCAATTACTGTTTTTCTAAAAGAAAATGGAATTACTTTTTGGAAGTTGCTA
>DYWT01000163.1 GCA_020742515.1 Sporosarcina psychrophila | reverse complement strand
GGTACTTCACCCATTTGATACGACGACCGTTACACTTGTCGCCATTGCCATCCTTCTTTCTCCGAAGATTGGCGTATTCGATTGGAAAACAGTTGAAAAACTTATTCCTTGGGGAACAATTATCGTCTTTGCAGTAGGGATTGCACTCGGTACCGTTCTCTTGGATACAGGCGGCGCCCAATGGCTGTCCAATAGGGTCTTCGGTGCAATGGGCCTCGAAAACATGCCGCTTCTTGCGACGATTGCGTTACTGTCACTATTCAACATTCTCATTCACCTAGGATTCGCCAGTGCGACGAGCTTGTCATCGGCACTTATCCCGATTTTCATCGCGCTTACAACGACGATTTCCTTGGATGCGAACAGTGTCGGATTTGTCTTGATTCAACAATTCGTTATCAGTTTCGGATTCCTTCTTCCCGTAAGCGCACCGCAAAACATGCTTGCTTACGGCACCGGCGCATTTTCGGTAAAGGATTTCCTGAAATCAGGTATAGCGCTCACAGTTATCGGTTATTTACTGATTTTGCTGTTCAGTGCCACGTATTGGAAATGGATTGGACTTCTATAATAAAAAACGAGTTACTCGGACATCGACTGTCCAAGTAACTCGTTTTATTTTGACTTAAATCGCTCAGTCTTGTCCCAGCCAATTATTTGGCGATTTTTCTTCGCTTTTATATAAAAAAACAGACTGCGTACGAACAAATAAGAAAACAGCTGCGCGTATGTAAAATACATAATGACACTGACAAAAACATTAACCGGCGAAAAAGTTCTTTGGCTTGCCTGAGCCGCGAATAACTGTGCTGTATACACAATATAGGCAAGATACCAGATGAACAAGAGCGGATAGGTGTACTCGATAAAAAAGACATCGAGAATTCCAAGCACAAACCATACATAAGAAAAAACTAGGAAAAACCAGAAAACAACGTAAACAAGCAGCTGGTGAATGGAATGGACGAGCAGCTTGCCTTTGAAATAACCTGGTTCTGTCAGTGTTTTTTCTACAATATACAAGTTCCCTTGCAGCCATCTTGTCCGTTGTTTCAAATAGACACCAAGCGTTTCAGGCTCTTGTTCCCAAGTGATTGACTGGGGAACAATCGGCAAATAATACCCTTTCTGTGTAATCCTCAATGTCAATTCTGCATCTTCTGCAATGGCGTATGGATCGTATCCGCCAAGTTCTTCTATGACTGCTCGTTTCACAAGCATGTTTGTACCGGTGAGTGAACCCGTTTTGAACAGTTGCCATCTTCCCGATTGCATTAGCAATTGGAATACTTGAAACTCAATCGAAATCATTCTTGTAAGCCAAGATGCTGATTCGTTCATTGTTCGCACGTATCCTACAGCCCCAGCAGCTTTTTCATGCGTTTCTGCAATGGCAACAAGTTTTTCAAGTGCGTGCCGTTCTGGTTGATTGTCCGCATCGTACACACAATAATATTTACTATCCGAAATACTGAGTCCATAATTCAGTACCCTCGATTTCCCGCGCGGTTCCCCTGAAGGAACATTGATATGGTGGACGTTTTTATACGCATTGGCAAACGCATCCGTAATCTCCCCTGTATCGTCGGATGAGTTGTCATTTAAAATGTAAATCTGCAGATTACCGGGATAATCGATGGTTACCATTGCCTCGATTGTATCCTTAATAACAACCCCTTCATTATGCGCCGGGATTAAGATATCCACACTTGGATAATCGTCCAGTACCGGAATCTTTTTGTTCGTCAGCCGGCTGTACAGTCCAGCAATTGTTAGAACAGAATAGTAAAGAAGCAATACTAGAAATAAAGCGGTCGTAAAAAACAGTAATAATCTAACATTGAATATCGCCGCCAGAACAAGCAGAATTAGAAAAAGAACAAAACTCATAATTAAAACACCTATACGGCCTTTCATTTGACCACCGCCGCTTCGTACAAGGCCCTTTGTCCATCAATTTTCATTACGGTCCACCTGACTTTTTTGATGGCGTCTTCTTCCAGACGTTCTGCCAGCAGTTTTTCAAGTCGGTCTCTTACGATTGCAAGTCCCTTTTCGTCAGTATTCTGAACCAGTACTATGAGCGTCGTGTTATCAAATTGACCGACAATATCATAATTTTTCCGAAACGTGACGTACATCATACTTGCCAAAGCAAGCATGAGTTTTTGTCTGACCGTCCGATTAATCTCAATTAAATCCGCTTTCAGATAGAAGCCTGTTTCTTTACGACGACTCATATTGGATAAGATAAGTGTTGCTTGTTTCTCAAATTCACGCTTTGTCAAAACGCCCTCCTCCAAAACGTATTCTTCCAATTGAGCAACACGGCTTTTTAATAACCGATTCTCAGCCCCCACCTGATAGACATATTTCGATAAGCTGTATAGCGAAAAAAGATGAATCAGGAAAACGAAATGCAGTCCGATTGCCAATGCCTGTTCGCCCGGTTGCCAACTTTCTTTAAATGCCAAGAAGAGAAAATAGAATACAGTCACAAGCATTAATGTATTATAAAAGAAAAATGCAACTCTATCGGACACGCTAAAAAACAATAATGCCAGGAAACCAAACGCTAAGTAGGTATAGAGTGGTACGCCTTTGTATGTAATGACCAAGATGACAAGCATTGACACGAGCCAACTGATTGAGGCAACCGGCATTTTCGTTCTATCCCAAACTGTTCGATTCCTCAATAAGAGCACCTTCTTTCTTAGTCTTCCATTCCCTACTTCGGAAACAAAAAAACAGCATATCACTTCTTTCATAAGATATCCATGGGTTTATAGAATTCGATTCAGGGAATAATCCCTCTATACGACTAACCGCATAGGAGGAATTAATTTGCCAAAAGATAAGTATGAAAAAATTGATGAAAACGTTCCGGGACAGACACAGGATCAGCAACCTGGTGTGGAAGCCGAAATGAGTCCGGCACCAATTTATGACGATGAGAATTATAAAGGTTCAGGGAAATTGAAAGGGAAAAATACTTTGATTACAGGTGGCGATAGCGGGATTGGACGGGCAGTAGCGGTCGCTTTTGCAAAAGAAGGTGCGAACGTGGCTATCGCGTATTTGGGTGAACAGGAGGACATCGATGCGGACAAAACGGTAAAACTCATCGAAGGCTATGGCGGGAAAGCGTTGAAGGTCCGAATCGACATCAGTGAAGAGGAACATTGCGAGCAATTGATTGATGAAGTTGTGGATAAGTTTGGTGGTTTAAATATTCTCGTCAATAATGCAGGAAAGCAGTTTCCTCAAGATGATATCTCCGCTATTACAGCTGATCAGCTTCGTGAGACATTCGACACGAATTTCTTCGGTCTGTTCTATATGACGAAGGCAGCATTGAATCATATGACGGATGGTGACGCCATCATCAACACGTCGTCTGTTACGGCTTATAACGGTTCGCCTGGTTTACTGGATTACTCCGCGACGAAAGGTGCAATCACTTCGTTTACACGTTCGCTAGCACTTAACTTGGCAGAGAAAGGGATACGTGTCAACGCTGTTGCCCCCGGTCCGATTTGGACTCCGCTAATCCCAGCCACGTTCGACGCGAAAAAAGTGGAGCAGCACGGAGCTGATACGCCTGTGAAACGCCGCGGACAGCCTGCTGAAAACGCACCCGCTTATGTGCTCCTTGCTTCTAGTGACTCCAGTTATATGACTGGCCAGACCATCCATGTTGATGGCGGAGGTTTTGTCGGGTCTTAATGATAATGTCCCTTAGAGTTTTTTTTCTGAAGGGGCGTTGTGTAGTTTAAAGTTTATGTTGTATTATTTGGGCTCTATGTTGTGTAGATGTGGATGAACGTTGTTTAGTCCAAAAAAACAGTAAAAAGCCCCGTTACACGGAATTTCTTCCGCGTAACGGGGCTTTTCTTAATTATGCTTCCACTGTTTCTTTCGAGAATTTCTTTTTGTAAAGAATAGCAAAGTATCCGAATGTAATTGCAAGGAATGCAACCATAAAGCCGATCAGGATACCATTGTTCGTCCAAAGGAATGACATATTGCCAGTTGAGATGGCCCCTTTGAATGCCTGGACGGAATACGTCATCGGCAATAATGTGTTGAAGATTTGCAATGGTGCCGGTATCAATTCAAGCGGGAACGTCCCTGCACTTGTCGTCAATTGCAAAATCAGGACAAGAATTGCTACAAAACGTCCTGCATCCGAAAGAATGGATACGCACATCTGTACAAGTGCAATGAATGTGTAGCTTGTGATGATTGCTGTCAAAAGGAACATTGGTGTATTAATCGTTTCCATTCCAAGTGCAAACTTGACTATGCCTGCTGCAATTAGCGCCTGCAATAGACCGACGATTGCAAGCACAGAAACTTTACTTGCAAACCATTTGAATGCCCCTGTCGGCTTAATAGCCGGTTCGACTAGCGGGAAGACAATGGAAAGAAGAAGTGCACCGACAAATAGTCCGAGTGATAAGAAGTATGGAGCAAAACCGGTACCATAGTTCGGTACATGGTTGATGCCTTCCTTCTCGACGTCGACAGGTGCTCCGACCATACCATACGTTTTGTCTGTCGGATTAACTTCACTTGCGGTTTCATTGGCTTCGGCAAGTTTCTCTTTCAATGTCAATGTTCCTTCATCAAGTTTCACAACACCGTCAGCTAGTGTCGCTGATCCCTCAGCAAGCTCCTGTGATTTCGATGCGAGTGTATCTGTACCTGTTTTCAAGGTGCCTGTTCCTTCTGTTAAGGAATTAAGACCTGTTGCAAGATCTGATGACCCTTTCTGTGCGGATGTTATGCCTTCAGAGAGCTGTGCAATTCCGGATGAAAGTTCTCCAGTCCCAGACGCTATAGCGCCCGCTCCTTCACGAAGGGCTGCAGAAGAACCTTCCAACTTCTGTAATCCAGCCAAGGCCTGGTTATGCGCGCCTGCCAGTTGATCTGCAGCACCATTCAGCTCACCAGTACCAGCCGACAGTGCACCTGTACCTGCAGTAAGTTGCTGCATTCCGCCTGATAGTTCAGCACTTCCTTGTTTCACTTGGTTTAGTGCCGCATTTAACCCTTCCTGTTGCTCTTCCGGCAGTGATGCAAGCACTGGCGCAAGACTTTCTGAAAGCTGAGCAATTCCTGCCCCCAAGTTTGTAGACCCTTTTGCAATCTGGCTAGCGGCTGTATTTAATTCAGCGGATTTTTCATTCAACTTACTTACCGCTCCGCCAAACTCTTTTTCTTTCTGAGCAATCTGACCGTAACTTGCCGTCAGTTGGCCGACACCTTCCGTATATTGAGCAATCGCATCCTTCAGTCCACTAGCCCCTGTTGATGCCTTTTGTGCTCCTGTAAGAAGATCTTTTGAACCTTTTGATAAAGTGCCTAGCCCTTTGTTCAATTCATTGGCACCCTTAGCTGCGTCGTTCGCTCCTTGTGCTAGTTTCTGTGACCCATCTGCAAGTGTAACCGTGCTACTTGCCAATGTTTCAAGATACCCTTTCAACTCATCTGCACCCGTTGACAGTTTTGCGGCACCGTCATGTAATTCACCGGCACCGTCAGCTGCTTCACCGAATCCATTGCCCATTTCCGTAATGGAATCAAAGAGCTTTTCTGCATATGTTGAAGCAACTTGTTCATTCACTTCTGCACGGATTCGATCCATCGCCGTCTCTCCAATTTGAGCGGAAAGGAAGTTGAAACCTTCATTCGGTTTATAGACAATCGTCAATTTTTCCGGTTCTGCATCCAACAGTGTAGTTGCATGTTCCGAGAAATTTTCCGGTATTTCAATTACGACGTAATAGTCTTCATTTTCGAGCCCTTTTTCAGCATCTGCTTTCGATACTTTCATAAAGTCAAACTGCTTACTGTCAATTAATTTTTTGGACAGTTCCTTCCCAAGTGCCAGCTGTTCGCCATCCATTTCAGCCCCGTTATCAAGATCGACGATTGCAACCGGCAAATCGTTCATATTGGCATACGGATCCCAAAACGCCCATAAAAACATACCTGCATAAAGAACGGGAATGAACAAAATAGCAATCAT
>DYWT01000162.1 GCA_020742515.1 Sporosarcina psychrophila | reverse complement strand
ATGAAATCTGACATTTTCAAGAAGAATGATATCGCCGTTTTTCATTGTCGAAATGGTTTTCTCCACATCTTCTCCAATGGATGAATCGAGCTTTGTTACCGGTTTACCAATCAATTCCGCAAGTTTTTCTCCTGCAGCAGTCAGCCGCATCTCTTCATTTACTTCGCCTTTCGGACGCCCTAAATGACTTGCTAGAATAACTTTCGCGCCTTGTTCAACCATATAATTGATGGTCGGGATTGCTGCACGGATTCTCGTATCATCCGTTACGTTTCCATCTTCCATTGGCACATTGAAATCCACCCGGCAAAAAACCCGTTTCCCTTCAAGCTGCATATCCTTCATCGTCTTTTTCGACACCATGAAAATGCCCACCTCCATGTTTATTAAAAAAAATGAGGAACGGGGTATCCCCGCTCCTCTTACCCAACTTTATTATAAGGGGTCTTGTCGTTTATGGCTATATTTAACTATTTACAAGCCTGTACGGTACATGTAAAGTGCCAAATCAATACAACGTGCAGAGTAAGCTGATTCATTGTCATACCAAGAAATTACTTTCACCATGTTGTTTTCAAGGACCATTGTTGAAAGGCCATCTACAGTAGAAGATGAAGTATTTCCGTTGTAATCTTTCGATACGAGTGGTAGTTCATTATAAGCTAAGAACCCTTTTAGTTCATTTTCAGACGCGTTTTTCAATGCATTGTTCACATCAGCAATTGTCACATCTTTCTCAAGTTCAGCGACAAAGTCAACGAGTGAAACGTTTGGTGTTGGAACGCGGACAGCCATACCGTCAAGTTTGCCTTTCAGTTCAGGAATAACTTTCGTTACAGCTGAAGCTGCGCCAGTCGTAGTTGGAATCATGTTTTCTGCAGCTGCACGAGCACGTCTGTAATCCGAATGCGGTAAATCCAAGATGCGTTGGTCATTTGTGTACGAATGAATTGTTGTCATTAGACCGCGTTTTACGCCGAATTGATCGTGAAGTACTTTTACAACAGGCGCAAGACAATTTGTCGTACATGATGCATTCGATACGATGTTATCAGTTGCCGGATCATATGATTCGTGGTTAACTCCCATTACAAGTGTCGTGACATCGCCTTTTGCAGGTGATGACAAGATAACTTTTTTCGCACCCGCTTCAAGGTGTTTGCTCAATCCAGCTCTGTCAGCAAATACGCCTGTCGACTCGACGACAACGTCAACTCCGAGTTTTCCCCATGGTAGCGCTGCTGGATCTTTTTCTGCATATACTCTCACTTTTTTGCCATCGACAATAAGCGTGTCATTATCCGAACTGACTTCTGCGTCAAATACACCATGTACAGAGTCATACTTCAAAAGATGTGCAAGCATTGCCGCATCCGTTAAATCGTTTACCGCCACGATTTCTATATCCTCTTGTTTCAAAGCTTCGCGAAATACCTTACGTCCAATCCGTCCAAATCCGTTAATTGCAATTTTCAAAGTCATAATAAATTCCTCCAATTAGTTTTTATTTTTAGAAAGAACAGCGAATGGCGACTAGCTGCTGTTCCGCGTTAGATACTTTCTCACACCTATACAATGCTCATCTAAACTTATTCCCCGAAACAGCCTGCGTTAGTCATTTAAATACTTATTTATTAACGAGTATTTTCAGCATTTCAGTTGCTGCACCTTCGTCCGTTATTAAAATCGTCTGTTTCGGCGCACTAGCCATATAGGCCAAGATAGCTTCGGCTTTACTGCTTCCACCCGCAACCGAAATGATGAGTGGAATCTTCTCAAGATGGCCAGTCTGAACTCCGACAGTCCGTAACCTATGAACGACATTCCCCTCGGAGTCGAAATAGTAACCGAATGCTTCGCCTTTAGCCCCATTATTTTGAATCATATGTTGCTCTTCTGGCGATGAGTTACGTAAGACGGCCATCGTTTGTGCGTCGCCAATTCCATGAAGGACACAGTCTGTCGTTTCGTAAAGTTGAAGCATTTTCAAAACAGATGGTTCTTTTCGAAACGCTTCATGCGCTTCTTCACTTAATGACTCGGGATAATAAAATGTACTGTACGTACCACCACATGCTGCGGCGAATGAAGCTGCAATGACATTTGCCTGCAATCCAATATCGTCCCCAACACCGCCTCTAGCGGCGATAAACAATAAGTTATTCGCATCGTTAAATTTTTCGATATGAAGCGGTATCGATGCAATTGTACTTCCACCAGTGACGGCAACTATTTTACCTTCGCCGATTTTAGTGGAGAATTGTTTAGCTGCTTCCATGGCGAGCAAACTTTTTGAAATTGTATCGGTATCACAGTTACCAGCAACAACTTTGACTGATTGGATGCCTAGGGACTCACTCAGCTTCTTCGCAATCGACGCGCGGCCTGACCAGTCTTCCATTGAAGGCTCAAGTGCAAGTAAGACAGTTAGCCCTTCAGTGGTAATTGAAGCGCCGTCTTTCGCAATTTGGATAAGGTTCTGTCCTCGCAGCAAATCCATCACGGTTCGAGTTTCTCGCTCTGATAAACCAGCCATCTGACCAAGTGGACGTCTCCCAATCGGACCAGCCATTTTTACAAACTTTAATATTCGATATCTTTGTTGCATTAACTCCATCATTTCTGGAACGAGCTTCCTTTGTGCCTCCATCAAATCGTCCAATGGTTGCCCCCCTCAATTGAAAGGGACAAATATCGTCCCACTATAATTTAAAACGTCCCACCTAAAGCAAAAAAATATTTCTTACTTCAGTATATGCTTTTCCATTCAGCTTTTCAACCAAAACAGACTAATTTTCAGAATAAAGCGAGGATGTCTACATAGCCAATTGAGCCGTAAAGCAATACTGTACTATCTTTTTCGATGACAGGGATCATTAACATATATTTTTCATGACTTTCATCATCTGTTTCTATATCCACTTTCGTCCATGTAAGCGGAAAATCCTCTTGAACAAGTTTCATCATTGATTCCGCTTCATCACAAAGATGACAACCCGGCTTTGTATAAAATGTTACATGCACTCTAATGCACCTCATAACTTTTAGTATGACTTCAGTATAAATGAATAACGGGCGGCATGCACAGGATGTTGCCTGTATCTGCCGCCCGTTATCATATTAGCGTTACCAGCTTCGGCCTGCTCCGCCTCCACCACCGGAACCGCCACCGCCACCTCGGAAACCGCCGCCTCCGCCGCCAAATCCGCCACCACCGAATCCACCGCTTCCGCCACCAAAGGAACCGGGGAAGAAGATTGGTCCGCCGCGCCGCCTTCCACCTGAGCCACCGCCTCCGCCACGGCCCCCTTTACCCATCACGCGGAAGATTATATAAATCGCGATGAATATGAGAACCGGAAAAGGTATTCCGAATTCAGAGTTATTTTTTTGGGAGTCGGGCATCTGAATTGGTGCGACTTCACCATCCCAGTTATATTCAGCCGCGATTTCGTTGTAAAACGCTTTATATGTTTCCATAATAGCCATGTCAGGTCTTTCTTGTTTTAAGTAGGGAATCGCAAGATTATCAATGATGCTCCCCACTTTACCATCTGGGAGAGCCCCTTCTAGCCCATAGCCCGTTGTAAGAAAGATCTTTCGCGAGCCTTCTTTCCCCTCAACCTTTTCAGTTGTCACAACAAGCAATGCGCCGTTATCCGCTTCCTTTGTTCCTAACCCATATTCCCGCAATGCTTTTACAGCAAATTCTTCAACCGCTTCATCACCAATCGTAGGCATAATTAGCACAGCAAGTTGAGCTGTTGTGGCATCATCCAGTTGCATTCCGTACCGCGTAAGCTCTTCCTTTTGTTCAGGGCTTAGGATATTTGAAAAGTCTTGGACATATATACTGCTTCCAGTCGGAGCGGGGACGTCAGCCGCAAACGCCATTCCATTAAATGACATGAAGAAAATCAAACATGTCATCGCAAGGAAGCAGACAGCTTTTCGAATCATTCTTTGCCATCTCCAAAATCGACTTCAGGTGCTTGATTTGCAGCTGCATCGGCTTTGAAATATTCTTTTTCGTCATAGCCAAAAATAGAGGCTACGATTTTTCCAGGAAATCTTTTCACTTGTCTATTGAATTTAGCTACTTCGTCATTGTAATCTTTACGTGCAACACCTAAACGATTTTCAGTTCCAGCAAGTTCATCCATTAATTTAGTGAAATTTTCATTTGCTTTTAAATCAGGATAATTTTCAACCACTACGAGAAGGCGGCTGAGTGCTCCGGACAATTCAGTATTCGCCGCTGCTTGTTCTTCCGGTCCGGCTGCTCCTGCAAGTCTTGCACGAGAATCTGCAATGTCACTGATAATCTCTTTTTCATGACTTGCGAAACCTTTTACCGTACTTACCAAGTTCGGAATTAAATCCAGTCTTCTTTGTAGTTGGTTCTCAACTTGCGCATAGGCCTGATCCACATCTTCTTCAAGATTCACAAATTTATTGTAACTCGGAACCAATATCATAGCCAAAACTGCAAGTATGATTACGATTACCGCAATCGGTCCTAAAATCTTTTTCATGTCATCGCCCCTAACTAGTTATTTACCTTCATTTACCCTTTACAACAGCGTGTTGAAACTTTTTGCTACAGTAGTATATACCGTATGACTATTGAAAAGGTTTCATTTATTCTGTATCAATATTTCTTAATTAAACCGGAAACAATAGCGGCTTTGCAACAAAGAGTGTTGTGATGCAATTCTTCCACACTGCATAATCTGCGTCTTATGGACTTCCAACTTTCCAAGCACCTGTTGCCTTCTCTCGCAAGTTATTCACAATTTCCTGCAATAAAAAAAGCCGACTCTCCATGATGGAAAGTCGGCTATCGTACAACTTATTTAGATTCAGGTTTAGTAATAGCTCCATCTTTCATGTCACTGCGTGTAATAATATGGTCAATTAAACCATATTCTTTCGCACGTTCAGCTGTCATGAAGTTGTCGCGGTCCGTATCTCTCGCAATTACTTCAACCGATTGGCCAGTACGCTCAGCAAGAATCAAGTTTAGTTTTTCACGAGTGAACAGGATATGTTTTGCAGCGATTTCAATTTCTGTCGCTTGCCCTTGTGCTCCGCCCAATGGTTGGTGAATCATTACTTCTGCGTTAGGAAGCGCATAACGTTTCCCTTTTGTACCTGCAGCTAATAGGAAGGATCCCATAGATGCAGCCATCCCCATACAAATTGTTTGAATGTCTGGTTTGATGAATTGCATTGTGTCAAAAATAGCTAATCCAGCGGTGACGCTTCCTCCTGGGCTATTAATGTAAATAGAGATATCTTTTTCTGGATCTTCCGCTTCCAAAAATAGAAGTTGAGCAACGATAGAGTTCGCAACGTTGTCATCGATTCCACTTCCAAGCATGATAATACGGTCTTTCAATAGACGTGAATAGATGTCGTACGCACGCTCACCGCGGCTAGTCTGTTCAATTACTGTAGGTATTAGATTCATTCCATTTCCTCCTTCAAGGTGGATAGTGTAGTCTGCCTATTGAAACGTAACTTCGTCTCAACTGTAACTTTATCATACATAGTATGGTCAACGAAGGTCAAATATAACGCTTTCAAAATAAGCATTGCATTCATCCAGCTACACTAGTATAATAAATCTTGTCTGCTGCCAAAACAGTTTGACCTAACGCCCTCGTGGTGCAACGGATAGCACGTGAGCCTCCGAAGCTTAAGATGTGAGTTCGATTCTCGCCGAGGGCATATCCCAGTATAAGGTTTATACTATAAAATATTCGTCTGCTTGTTAAAAGCGACGAATATTTTTTTTTGTTGTGTTTTGGGGGTGTTGCCATGAATTCGGCCTGACTTGCCATTAATTCACACCCGATTGCCATGAATTGCCGACCGGGCCATGACTATTCTCCACTTTGCCATGACTTCGACCCGGATCCCCATTACTTCACACCCTATCGCCATGACTTACCGACCGCGCCATGACTATTTCTCACTTTGCCATGAATTCAGCCTCGCTCCCCAATAATTCACACCCGATCGCCATGAATTGCCGACCGCGCCATGACTATTTCTCACTTTTCCATGAATTCGGCCTGACTCCCCATTAATTCACTGCCGATTGCCATGAATTGACGACCGAGCCATGACTATCTTCCACTTTGCCATGACTTCGACCCGGATCCCCATTAATTCACACCCTATCGCCATGACTTACCGACCGAGCCATGACTATTTCCCACATTGCCATGAATTCAGCCCGGCTCCCCATTACTTCACTGCCGATTGCCATGATTGTCGACCGAGCCATGACCATTTCTCACTTTGCCATGACTTCGACCCGGATCCCCATTAACTCACACCCTATTGCCATGAATCGCCGACCGGCCCATGACTATTTTCCACTTTGCCATGACTTCGACCCGGATCCCCATTACTTCACACCCTATCGCCATGACTTACCGAC
>DYWT01000161.1 GCA_020742515.1 Sporosarcina psychrophila | reverse complement strand
AAAAAATCCAAGAAACTATAAATAGCTTCTTGGATTCAAAAGTTACATCATACCTGGCGTGTTGTGAGCCGTTTTTTTGTACTTCTCTAGATTGTGAAATGCTGTTGAATCAATGGTTTTGAGCGCTCATTAATAAAGATGATTGTGTGTAATTTTGTATTGTTGTTTATTCCTGTTACTTTTTTGTTACTTTTTCGAGTTATATATTTGCTTATATATATCTTTCAAATGAGCTTTTTCCTTACCATTGGGATTCTCTTTCATAATTTCCAATAATCCCTGTAGGCGATTCACATTAAAATAACCTAAAATGCTCTGTTGATTAATATCCATTCCAACCATTGCTTTCTTTTCGTTCTTTTATGAAACCTACCGATAAATCTTGTTAAAAATTTGCATGCAAAAAGCACAGAATTAACTACTGATAGTTTATCTCTGTGCTTTTTAAAAATACTGTTTACCTTAAACAGTTGATCCGCCTTTAGAACATCACTATGCTACAAATGGGCCGATTGTTTAATAATTACTTAAAATAAAACATTATAAATAAAATTAGTGTTTCTTCATTTTTAGTTGTTATTATTTCCGCAAGATTTTCTCCATCGCTTTTCCCTTTGCTAACTCATCGATTAACTTATCCAAATAGCGAATTTCCTGCATCGTTGGTTCCTCAATGTCTTCCACTCGGACGCCACAGATCACACCTTTGATCAAAGTCCGCGAAGGATTCATTTGGGGTGCTTCCGCAAAAAAGGTTTCAAAGTTTATCTGTTTTTCCAGTTGCACTTCTAACTCTTCCTGACTATACCCTGTCAACCAACGGATGACTTCATCGATTTCAGCTTTCGTACGTCCTTTTTTCTCCGCCTTCGTAACATAAAGGGGATAGACTCTTGCGACACTCATTGTATAAATCTTATGTTTGGTCATATATATCCTCCCTTAATTATTGCATTAAATGGATTTTAAATGAAAAAGAGCACTGATCATTATTCCTGAATAACGCTCGCTGTAAAAAAACTTCAAAATATATTTATAGCTAGATTCACTCTGGCAAGTTCAACTGCCAAGATACGCCAAATTGGTCAACTAACCATCCAAATTTTTTACTAAATCCATAGTTATTTATAGGCATGAGTGCTGTACCATTTTGCATCATTTTATCATATAGGCTGTCAATCTCCTCTTCGGTATCACACGTAAGATAGATGGAAAAAGACGGGGTAAATGTAAACTCATGATCAATATGGCTATCGATACACATAAACTCCTGCCCCTTTAATGAAAATACAGCTTGTATAACTGTACCTTCTTCACCAGGACCTTCAGCTCCGTATCGAGTAATACTTTTAATTTCTGAATCCTCAATGAGTGATGTATAATAATTCATGGCTTCTTCTGCAATACCACCTTGAAACATTAAAAATGGGGTAACCTTTTCCATTATAAATCAATCCTTCCCTATGTTTTCCTAAGTCTATCACATATTAACGCTTAGATATCTCTTTCAATTGTCCTCTTCCTTATACATTTAATCGCCCTATGATGCAACATTGGCGCTAATTCTTATTAGAGATTAGCGCCCGATAATGAATAGTAACCCCAGTATTCTTCAAATACACTTTATAAGCCCCGTCATTAAGACTTTAATTTAATTCACTTACCTCTTGGTCACATTATGCTCCTTCATTCATATCCCGTCTACTATATCCTAGATAACCTATTATCATCAAAACGATGCTAATCACCGTTATTGTAATGAAAACTGTTGCATCAAAATCTTCCATTGGCATTTGTGGAATCCAACTTTGAATGGCTGTTTTTGAAAAGCCTTCTGGTAAATCCAAGATACCGCCAAAGTAATTTAGCATAAAGGAGTAGATAAGATAAATATAAACCACTTTACCAAGTTTCGGTACCCATCCAAGGGCTAGAGCCGCTAGACCAGTAAAGAATAATACGGACGGTAAGAAGTTGTAGCCAGCAGCAAGAAAATCAATTAAATCCATCGTCCCGCTATCTCCCATGGCATTCATTGCTGTACCACCAAGACCACCTGCAGCTAATAAAATGCCTACGAAACCTGCTAAAACTGCTAAACCAATACTGGTCCAATATAATTGGCTACGGGTCACTTTTGTCGCATAAAGCTGACTTAAGTGTAAGCGACTCTCTTCAGAAAAAAGTTTATTGACAATTGCAATTGGTAAAATAGAAACCAAACCAATCATGATCATCATAATTGTGCCAGTGAATGATTCTTCAATAGAAACGCCTGCATGTGTAAACATTTGTTTCACCATTTCACTACTTTCTAGGAAGGTCTGCATGTCGCCATAAATCGAACCATAAGCCGCCCCCATAATAACAAAAGCAATCAACCAACTAATGATCGTCCCTTTGTTAATTTTGATAAATAACCCGCGAACAGACAATAAAGATTTCTTAGCATTTGCTCGACCTTCTCTTTCAGGCAGATAACCAGATCCCATATCACGAGCCCCTTCAAGAGCAAAAGCAATGGTTACCGCGACTATACTGAAAACCAAGGCAAAAATAAGTGGAATCCAGTTATTTTCCGTAAAAGGATATGTTAAATACGTCCAGCCTAATGGATTGAACATGGACAAATCAACGTTAGAAACATCTGTCCCTGCACGCACAATATAAAGCAGTCCTATAATTCCAAGTGCTGAACCTGTTGCACTAGATGAACTTGGCATTATTTGTGCCATAACAAGAGCAATCCCAGCAGCTATAATACCAGCGATTCCAACTGATGCCCCAAATAAAAAGGAACCTTCCACAGAAATCGTATCAGCACCAAAACTTAGCATGACTCCACTAATAAAAAGTGCCAACATGACATTAATGAAAATGCTCTCTATAATTGTGGCAAGAGAGTTTGCTTGACGACCTACTTGAAATGAACGAACGAGTTCTGCCAAACCAAGATCTTCTTCTTTACGCGTATGGCCCACCACGTGTAAAACAGTGATTATCATCGCAAATAAAGCACAGAATAGTAACATTTCATGCGCATACAGTGCTCCTAAAGTATAATTAGCCGCAGTTTCAATTGGCGTAGGACCTACCATGGATGTCATAGCAGGATTTTGCAAAGTTTCGTACATTCCCAGCAACCCTTGCCCTTTTGTTATTTCTTCAAAGGCTGGTACAAAAGCAGCTGAAAACAAACCAAGTCCTAATATCCAAGCAATCATTTTTTTCCAATCGCGTTTTAGGTATTGTACAAACAATGTATCCCAGCGTGCAAATTTTCCCTTCATCGTATTTCATCCTCCTTCTCACTTCTTAGCCTTCATAATGACGCATGAACAAATCTTCAAGTGTTGGTGGTACAGCTTCAAACTTTTTGACACCTAATTTGCTTGCTTCCATTAAAATATCATTGAAATATTGATTATCCGCAGAGAATGTCGCCTGATTATCTTTTTGTTCGAAATTAAAGACACCATTTAGATTGGCCATTTCAGACACATCCCCTTCTGTTGCTATCGTCACAGTAGATCGAGTCAAATGACGCAATTCATCAAGGGTACCTGTTTCTACAATTTCACCTTGGCGAATGATAACAACTTTATCCGCCAAGCGTTCTACCTCACTCAAAATATGAGAAGATAGTAGAATGGCTTTACCTGATTCTTTGATTTTTTCAACTTCTTCCTGAAAAACTTGTTCCATCAATGGATCAAGACCGGATGTTGGTTCATCAAAAATATATAAATCCGAATCAACAGATAATGCTGCAATCAAACCAACCTTTTGACGATTCCCCTTCGAATATGTTTTGGCTTTTTTCTTAGGATCCAATTCAAAGCGGTTAATTAAATAATCACGCTTTTGCTTGCTTCCGCTGCCATGCAACTTCATAAACAGATCTATAATTTCACCACCCGTTAGATTACCCCATAATGAAACATCCCCAGGAACATAAGAAATACGTTTATGAATTTCAATGCTGTCTTTCCAAACATCTTTACCGAATATTTCCGCAATACCAGCATCTCGCTTAATAATACCCAATAAAACACGAACAGTCGTTGATTTGCCAGCACCATTGGGCCCAATAAAACCAACAACTTCACCAGCACCCACCCTGAAGGTCACATCACTTAATGCTTGAAATTTACCAAACTTCTTTTGTAAACCTTGTACTTTCACAATTTCCTTCATAACATTTACACTCTCCTTTTGAAGTTTTCGATGTCTTTTAATACGGCCTTTTCTACGTATAGAGAAATTTAAAAATCTTAACAAACACCGTTACAAACATTGATATTCTTTCCTAAATTGATAGACTTTTATTTTTTGTTTTTGTTAAATATATAACCTCAAACACACTCGTATTTCATTCCTATTTGTAAAAGCTGTACTTCAGTATTTCAGAATAATTCTTCCATTCTTTGAGATAATGCTCCCCAAATTCGTTTATATTTTCAAACGTATTTGTTTGTTTAAGACCTTTCTCTCCAAATCCAAACATCGTCCAATTTAATATTTCAATCGCCTTCTCAATATCAATCCCTTCACGAAACTTAGAATAATCAATCTGTTCATACATAATCTTTGTACTCTCTTCATAGATAGGCTCAACCTTTTGCTTAATTATTTCCTTTACTTCAGCCGATTCCTCTTGTTTAGTGGAAACGAGAAAATCAAATACTTTTGGAAATCTTCGCTGTATACGGAGTTTTTTCAGTCCTATATTTTCAATTCTTTTAAATATATCCGTTTCATTGAAATCTATTTGTTCAATGATTTGTTCAATAAATTGCACACTGTACTCGATTAAATATACATAAAGATCTTTCTTGCTATTAAAATAGTTAAATAATGAACCTTTGGAGATATTGGATCTTTTTACAATTTCATTTGTAGATGCTTTTTCAAAACCGCTTTGGGCAAATTCCATTATTGCTGCATTAATAATTTCCTTTTGTTTATCTGAATTTAAGTTAATGAACTTGGAATAAATGATGATAATCTCCTTTCATTCAAAATTATTTTGACCATTGCGGTCATTAACAGTATAACTCAAATGACCAAAACGGTCAATAGAAAATGAAAAATGGAATTTAGAGTCCTTCTAATTCTATATTTTACAAATTAAAAGAGTCTATTTTGAAAATAATTGATTCAAAATAGACTCTTCTTCAGCAGCAGTATTAAGTTTCATCCCTTAAAAATTGGTTATTTAGCAATACAGCAAAAGGTGCAACATTAAGTGCAACTATTTATACTGTGGCGGAGACAGTTCATTACCTAAACATTTGGCGCTTACTTAATTTATAATAAACGCGCTCCTAGCTTATTCTATAACGGTACCCGACTTTCTAAAGCTCTTTTCGGTCCATTACTCGAATCGACCACAGCAAAGAAATAGAGTACACAATAAGTGTAATAAGAATTGCTACTATAACAAGTATAAGTTGATTGAATTCTGAAATCCATTGCATCATTGTTACCTCTATATCAGTTAGGTTATAAAGAAAAATACCCCCAACTGTAGATTTTAATTTATCAGTTACACAGGTTCACTGCTTCTTGTTTAAAACGAATCTAATCAAACAAACTTCTTCCTTTTGCAAATACGACAAGCATTGTATTCGGGGAAGATAATGAACATTATTTTGGAAGGCTGTTTTGAATTGCGTGGGGTTGTTTTATCAGCCATTTGAAGCTTATTCAGATTCAAGTTATTACGTGTGATTGTTCCTTTCTTTTTATTTATGTTACCTTTTTGTTACTTTTTCATAAAAACGGGATTTGTCATCAGACAAACCCCGTCATATCAAGCTTCATTTTTAGGTTTAATAACTTACATCATGCCCGGCATTCCGCCGCCCATTCCACTCATGTCTCCACCAGCGTTTTCTTCAGGAATGTCTGCAACAACTGCTTCAGTTGTTAAGAACATTGCAGCGACTGAACCTGCATTTTGTAAAGCTGAACGTGTCACCTTAGTTGGGTCTACAATACCTGCTTCAATCATATTAACCCATTTATCGTTCTTAGCATCATAACCGATGCCATTTTCTTCAGCTTTAAGTGCTTGTACAATCACTGAGCCTTCTAGACCAGCGTTTTCAACAATTTGACGAAGTGGTGCTTCAAGTGCTTTAAGAACGATGTTGATTCCTGTTTGCTCATCGCCTTCTGCTTCTAATTCTTTTACTTTATCGTAAACTTCAATTAGAGCAGTTCCACCACCAGAAACAATTCCTTCTTCTACTGCAGCTCTTGTTGAGTTAAGCGCATCTTCGATACGAAGTTTTCTTTCTTTCATTTCTGTTTCAGTTGCCGCACCAACTTTGATTACTGCAACTCCACCTGAAAGTTTAGCCAAACGCTCTTGAAGTTTTTCTTTGTCAAAGCTTGAAGTAGTTTCTTCAATTTGGGCTTTGATTTGACCGACACGGCCAGAAATAACTTCCTTGTCACCAGAACCTTCAACGATTGTAGTGTCGTCTTTTGTTACATGAACTTTACTTGCACTACCAAGTTGGTCTAGTGTTGCATCTTTAAGATCTAAACCTAATTCGTCAGTAATAACCTGACCACCTGTTAAGATCGCAATATCTTCAAGCATTGCTTTTCTGCGGTCTCCAAATCCTGGTGCTTTAACAGCAATTACATTAAATGTTCCACGAATTTTGTTTAGTACCAGGTTAGTCATTGCATCTCCATCAACGTCATCAGCAATGATTAAGATTGGACGTGAAGATTGAACAACTTGCTCTAATAGAGGCACTAAATCTTGAATGTTTGAAAGTTTCTTATCAGTGATTAATATATATGGATTGTCTAATTCAGCAATCATTTTTTCTGAATCAGTGACCATGTAAGGTGACAAATAACCACGGTCAAACTGCATACCTTCAACGACTTCTAGTTCAGTTTTGAAGCCTCTTGACTCCTCAAT
>DYWT01000160.1 GCA_020742515.1 Sporosarcina psychrophila | reverse complement strand
TTTACTATAAAACCCGCTAAACTAAGGAATAGTGCTTACTAGTTTTAAAAAAATTAAAACGTTCATTTGCGATTTAATTGGAAGTAGTTTAGGGTATGTAGTTATTAACTAATTTAATAGGGGTCGGTTTTCTTTGGATAGGAAGTTTTGGAAAAATCCAGTATTCTCAATTTCAGCGACAGTTATCTTTTTACTTGTAGTAGCAGGAGCAGTATTACCAACCGAGTTCGGAAAAGTAGCGGATAAGTTATATAATTTCACAACGGTGAATTTTGGCTGGTTCTACTTGCTGGTCGTTTTTATTATAGTCGTATTTTTGGCAGGTTTGGCAATCAGTAAATATGGAGCAATCAGAATTGGGGGCGATGAAGAACGGCCTGATTATCCATTTTTCACTTGGATTGGTATGTTATTTTCGGCAGGTTTCGGAGTAGGTCTTGTCTTTTGGGGTGTAGCGGAACCGATGAGTCACTATTTCACTTCACCGATCGGGGGCGTAGAGCCGCATTCAGAACAAGCGGCTCGGGTCGCAATGGGTTACTCATTTTTCCACTGGGGTATTTCTCAATGGGCTATCTTCGGTATCGTAGGCTTGGTCATCGGGTTTTTACAATTCCGAAAGAAAAAAGATGGTCTCATTTCCACAGCATTGGAACCGCTGCTCGGTTCCAATAAAAAGCTGAAGATTGGTATTGATTCTTTTGCGGTCATTGCTACTGTCATGGGGATCGCCACTTCGCTTGGGCTCGGTATTTTGCAGATGGGCGGCGGACTGGAATCAGTATTTAACATTAAAAGCACATTCAGCATACAGTTAATTATTATAATTGTCGTTTTTATTTGTTACATGCTATCGGCAGCTTCGGGGCTGAATAAAGGAATCCGTTATTTAGGGAACTTTAAGTTAGGTATGGCGATAGCGATGCTGGTGTTCTTTTTCATCGTAGGGCCTAAAGTATTCATCCTAGAAAGTTTTACACTTGCAATTGGTGATTATATAACGAATTTCATTCAATATAGTCTGCGTTTACAGCCTTATCAAGGCGGGACGTGGGTACAGGATTGGACAATATTCTATTGGGCGTGGACAATCGCATGGTCACCTTTCGTCGGTGCATTCGTTGCGCGTGTATCTAAAGGGCGAACGATTCGGGAATTCATCATCGGAGTGATGGTTATCCCACCGGTATTTGCGTGTATGTGGATTGCGACTTTGGGTGGGACAGCACTGTATAGTGACTTGAACAATGGTACAAAGATAGCGGAAGCTGTTGACGCCGATGTCACCTCCGCCATATTTGAGACATTCCAACATATGCCTTTTACTGGACTTATGTCCGGATTGGCAATCTTACTAATTTTTACATTCTTGGTAACATCTGCGGATTCAGCAACGTATATCCTGGCGAGTATGACAACGAGAGGGAGTTTAATGCCTCCTTTAATTGTGAAAATGGTTTGGGGAATCTTAATGTAAGCGATTGCGGCAGTACTACTATATGCCGGAGGGTTGGATGCATTGCAATCCGCTTCTCTGGTTGCAGCGTTGCCGTTTACGGTACTTCTCCTTTTACTTGTATTTGGAATGGGGAAATTGTTAAAGAAGGAACCGATCACAGTCAGACCGGCCGACATAAGAAGTTTTGAACGGATTGAACGTGAAGTGAAGAAGAAAGCCGAGAAAGAGAAATCAATTATGCCTTCATCTAAACGAAGGAATCAGCAGAAAAAGTAACTTAAAATCATACAAAAATGCCTGTCCCATCAAATTTTAGGGACAGGCATTTTCTATGAGCTAAATCCTTTTATTCTTGTTCGTAAATTCTTTTCAATGCATCTTTAAATTGGGGCTTTAAATTAATAGTTGGTTGAATTTCTTTCGCTTTTTGTTCGGCTTCATCAACGGAATCAGTCACTCCCAATTCTATAAGCGTTGCAGTTGCAATTGTTCCCGCCCTGCCGCGTCCGGTATTGCAGTGGAAATAGACATTCTTTCCGTCATTATAAGCATCGATTACTTTTTTTACAGCAGTCTGAATTGAATCGTCTTGTTGCTCGGCATCGTCAACTATAGGCTGGTGGATACTTCTGTCACTCGGCAGTTCGCCTTTCACTTCAGCTCGTAAATCGTAAATGACATCGATATTCTCGGTCGCAAGAAGATTATCAATAGCATCTACACCACCAATGAAAATTCGATTTGGTATGAGTTCTTTATATTTTTGACTAGTCATTGAACAATCACCTCATTATGTAGTTAGAACCGAAATATAATTTATCAAAGATTATCTAATAAGTACTGTAAATCATTTAACGTAATGCGTTGTTTGCTTCGGTAATTCTAGGCAATTTAATTGTCCGCCGTAGACAGCTCCGCCATCGATGCCAATAATCCGGTTATCTCCAAAGTAAACCGTATGATTATCTAAGTCCCCATGAAAAATTTTTGTTGGCGTATGACCGAAGATGACCGTCTTGTCCCCGGTATATCCTGTATGAAACTCCTCACGAATCCACATTAGAATGTAGGGATCTGTTTCGGCAATCGGTATTGTTGGATGAACGCCTGCATGGACAAAAATATAGTTGTCCTTTTCGATGATATGGTCTAGGTTTTGGATGAATTTTATGTGCTGGTCCAACGTTTCAGAATTGAGAACGGGTTTTATAAATTCCTCTTCTTCAAGAACTGTGAACTCACTTTCTGTAAATCCATAACTTTTTAATGTGGCGGTACCTCCATTGCGATTAATCCAATTTTTCCAACCACGTTCATCGTCCGTGGTCAACGCTTTAACCATCATGTCTTCGTGATTGCCCTTTAGCACAAGAGCTCCTTGGGCTTGCAGTTCAATGACCTTATCGAGCACGTTTTTGGACTTAGGCCCACGGTCAACATAATCGCCTAAAAGAATAAGTTCATCCTGATTAGGGTCATAACTCAGGTCGGATAATAAACGCTCAAACATCTTCAATTCCCCGTGGATATCGCTCATTACGAGTGTTCGCTTCATTAATCTCCATCCTTCCAATCACGCTTCTTATGAATCAAACTTACATTAATAATACAGTAATGTAAATAAGACTTAATTGAAATAGGAGATTTTTGTATATGACTATTTATTTCTTTATTATTAAAAAGTTAAGTTTTTAACAATTTCGTAAAGTGGGTCTATTTGGAGCGGGAATTCTTTATTTCCTGGGGAATATTATAAAGTCACCT
The DNA here is from genome assembly GCA_020742515.1 of Sporosarcina psychrophila. Taxonomy (GTDB): domain Bacteria; phylum Bacillota; class Bacilli; order Bacillales_A; family Planococcaceae; genus Sporosarcina; species Sporosarcina psychrophila_B. The sequence continues at coordinate 10,620 of DYWT01000160.1, read as the reverse complement.
AATAAAGGAGAAGAGGCCATATATATCGCTCCATATAAAGTTTTTCTGAGGAGGCGAAATTTGGGTCCACTTGACCATTTGTTTATTTATAAGGATAAGGAAATTGATTTTTAAAAATTTTTAATGAAAAAGTAACAAGAAATTTTATGAAATGGATTGATTTCCCGTTATGCTTAACTCGACTGGGTGTAACTTCGTAATCTATAAAACGGACTAATAGGAAATAGAGGGAAGAGGAGGGGTTTCATGAGAAAGAAGCTACGTGTGTTTCCAATATGTATAGTCATACTCCTTACGTTGTTCCTAAAACCTGTGCCTGCTACTGCTTGTTCATGTGCGAAAGAACCATCAGCTGAGGAGGGGTTTTCACGTTCGCAAGCAGTCTTTAGTGGAGAAGTCACCAGAATAAAAGACAATAATGGGCTATTCGGTGGGTATGGGAAGACGGTCATTTTTAAGGTGAAAGAAACATGGAAGGGCATTAATGAAACGGAAGTTGCTATTGCAACAGGCAGTGGTGGGGGAGATTGCGGCATCGAGTTCGTCGTCGGAAAAGAATATTTGGTGTATGCCAGTGTATCAGATATGTATGGCGACAAATCACTGACGAGTGTAATTTGTGACCCGACGAAAGAACTTGGAATAGCCGCTGAAGATATTGATATCTTAGGTCAAGGGCAAGTTCTACCGCACAATGTCAAACCTATTGATAATGGAAAAAAGACTGCTTTAATTAGTGGGGGAGTCGTGTTCATTGCTGGCTTGCTTGGTATTTTTTTGTGGTACTGGATGCGGAGAAACAAAAAGTGAAAAAGTCTATTGGCGAAGTAGGATTGAAGTTTCGCCAATAGACTTTTTTGATTTTCTTATGGAATTATTATGTGAAGGCCATCATACGATTTAATGGTCCGTCTGGATTAATAATATCGGCTAAATCAAGGATTGGAATCGGGAAGTATGGGAACCCCCATACATATGGCGTGATTTCATAAAGCTGAAAATAGATGACAAGAGAGGTGTCCGCAATATAGAAATCCTGGTCACTGCGAATTCCTTTGAATGGTTCTAGCAATTCTATATTCCAGTCCTTGATTCGTTGGCTTATGATGTCTGACAACTTTTTCTCGTAATCGCTACCTTTTTTGAATAAATCCTTCAACTCATATTGTTTTCCGGTTTTTGTATCAAACGTCAATGATTTAACAATTGTCATACCGTGCGCACCGCCAGTAAATGAATAGACGATGAGATTTAAGCTAAGAATGCCACGTTGATTGGTTTTCAATTCGTAAGAGGCAATCAATTCCAGAAGGTTTGCATCGTGAAAGCCTAGTTCAACTAATATTTCGTTCAAAGTTGTGACGATGGCATGGTTGATGGTGCTTTGGGCATTAGTATTTTGTAAATGGACAACAACTGGGTAATACACTTTCACTTTAGATGTCGCATGGGGTAACTTTTTAGTTTCAATCGATACAGGTAAATCCAATTCGGACGTCCTTTCCTTCTCATTAGAGTAGTACATTATATGCGGGAAGGTATTAAGAAAGAAGGTATGAGTAGGTTTGAATCATAAATAGAGGTGCTATTTTGCATCAGAAGTTGTAAGCATACATATAAACCTATCAGTGTGATGAATAACTTACCTACCTTAATGCATACTAATATTTTTCATGTTGAACGTGATCTGTCTATGGTGAAATAAGGAACCCATAGAATCCATTGCGGCGCTAGGGGATACCTACGCTGTATACATTTTTTCAACATATATATCAGATACTTCTACTATAAAAAAAGTTATGAAACTTCATTCATCGACAATAAGAAATTGATTATATGTGAAAGCGTAAATTTTAGTGTTATCCAAATCTGTCTGTCCATTTCCAGGGCTTTCAAATGACACCTTGTGTCGTTGCGTGTAGAATTAATGTAATGAACACTTGAGGGGAAGGTTTTGACATGATGAAAAAACAAAAAGATTATGAAGAGTTATTGAAAGACTTTGATCCTGAGGCACATATAAAGGAGACAGAAAACCATTATTCAGACGGGAAATTTTGGGATAAAGTGATGAAATACGGAAAGCAAGCGGGGAAGACGACAGTATACTATAGCTTGCTCCTTTTCTACGCTGCAAAAAGTCCTGAGATTCCTAAATCGACAAAACTGATTATTGTCGGTGCACTCAGCTATTTGATATTTCCAATCGATCTTATTCCAGATTTCATCCCTGTGGTAGGACTGGCAGACGATGCTAGCGTCATAGCCGCTGCTGTGTTTAAAGTGATTTCCCATATTGATGAGAACATAAAAAACAAGGCGAAAGTGAAAATGAATAAAATTCTTGGCGTTAATTTTGACGATGATGAAATAGACAAACGGTTGTTATAATGGAAAAGGCTAACGAAGGAGAAATGAAAATTTCCGCGTTAGCCTTTTGTGTTTAGATAAATGATTTATCTGCAGTTTCCAACGAATTATAATGAAGTTATTCATATACAATTCTTGGTGCTTTACGAATAATAACTTCCCAATTTGTCCCCGTACCAACCCGGTATGCATCTGCAAATGATCCTTGATTAATGGCGATACCAATGTTGTCGAGTGAATTTACATAGACCAGTGGCTCACCGATGTGCAAATCCGCAAACGATCGACCGAATGTCATGATGTTGTTGTAAATAATGCGGCCATCTGTACTAATAGAAACTTCAATTGAATCGCCGTACTGTTTCGTAATTTCTCTGAACTGTACTCTGCTAATATTTGTCCAGAGGTTGCCGAATGGGCGATCGATAATATCGACAATGCCAGTAATTGTTTCCTCAACAATACTCGACATTTTCAAAGGTAGCGTAATAATCGATGTAGGATCGACAGAAGGGCCAACTTCTTCAAACTGAATAACGCCTGCGGCCAGCCTAGCGCCTGTGTAAGCGAAAATATCGCGACCATGGAACGTATGCGATTCACCCGAGTTAGGAAGCCGGTTTTTCGTTTCATCGATTACCCGGACTTCAGTTATGTCGATGAATTGCAAAACATGCGTTAATGTGCCATTGTCTGGAGTAATGATATAGTGGTCATTTGCAGTCTTCGCAACAACTGCACGCCTGTCAGATCCAACGCCGGGGTCTACAATTGACACGAAAACCGTTTCATTTGGCCAATAGCCGATTGCTTGCAATAAACGATAGGACGCCTCCCAAATATTATATTGAGGAATTTGATGGGTGATTTCAAAAATGGGGATTCCACGTTGGACCGAGTTAGCTACCCCATGCATTGCACTCACGGCACCATCACTTATTCCAAAATCGGATTGAAAAACTAATAAACCAGTTGTCATTATAAATCCACTCCTCATTTTAATATAGTATGAAACGAATAGACAAAAAAATCCCGCCCAATTCAATCATTAATCGATTGAAAAGGACGAGACTTATACTCGTGTTACCACCTTTATTCATTGCTCATTCACATGAACAACCTCAACAAGTGCAGAATTCTATCACGATGGATTCTAAACTGTGGAATGGATAACGGGTTCCAACTCCCGCATACATCTACTGATGCAAACAAATTGCACGTTTAACGCAGAGCTCAGAGGCCATTGTTCAAGTGGAGCCATTCTGCTTCTTTTCAGCTACCGAAGCTTTCTGTAAGAAATCATATCCACTTTACTTTTCTCTTCAACGCTTTTTGATATTAATGAATAATTTACATGATTAAGAATGGAAAGTCAACTATTAGAATGAGTATGATCATGTAAAAACTCTATCAGCAGATGTGGTTGAAGTGAAGTAAGACACTATGTGAATGAGAAAAGGGAGTTATGGAGTTCCAAAAGATATTACTGTAATCCAAAAGAACATTGCTGCATGATGAAATCTTTATGACCTGGGCTGATGTACTTGACCTACAATGTTAAAATAAAAAATGCCTGCCCCCCAGCGAACTAACGTCGTGAGTGGACAGGCATTTTTCTATTTATGCTTTTTTCTTTTCTTTTTTACGGAATTTCCCTAAGAACTCATACACGATTGGAACGAAGATAAGCGTGAGCAATGTTGAGCTCGTTAATCCGCCGATAACCGTAACGCCGAGTCCTTTGGAAATAAGTCCGCTACCTTCAGCACCAATAGCTAACGGTATCAATGCACCGATTGTTGCGAGGGCAGTCATAAGGATTGGACGGAGTCTTGTAGAGCCCGCTTCCAAAATCGCATCCCTTGTTGTAAGTCCTTCTTTTTCTTTATTAATAACACGGTCAATTAATACAATGGCATTCGTTACAACGATACCGATAAGCATTAGAAGACCAATCATTGCCGAAACGCTGATTGTTTCCCCAGCAATCCATAACCCGACCAAAGCTCCAATTACTGTGAATGGAAGGGAGAATAAGATTGCCAATGGTGCAAGTCCGCCACCAAACGTAACGACCAGGATCAAGTAGACAATGGCAACTGCGGCAACCATCGCGAGTCCGAGTTGTGTAAACGCTTCTGCGATATCTTCTGTTACCCCTGCAGTGCTTATTTCCGTATTCGATGGGATCTTGAGTTCGTCAACTTTAGTCTGAATAGCTGACGATGCTTTTGCCACATCTTTCGTCGTTATTTCTGCCGAAACACTTGCGAACAATCTTCCATCTTTACGGGAAACCGTATCTGATGTAGTTCCTTCTTGTACGTCAACCAATTCAGATATAGCGATTTCTGTTCCAAGTGGTGACTGTACTTTCTCTTTTAATAAGTCATCGATTGTTTTATGTTCTTTCTTATCTTCGTTGATCAAAACTTCAATTATTTTATTGCCTTCTTCGATTTTTGTCAATACTTCTTGCTGGTTATTTGGATAGAGAGCCATCCCCACTTGTCCAGCTGTCAAGCCATATTGTGTTAACTTCTCTTGGTTGGCAACGAGTGTATATTCCTTATAATTGGTTGCCAAGCTTGTTTTAACATTTTTCAAATCTTTATTGTCACTCATGATTTTTTCAATGTCTGCAACGATAGGCTCTATGTCGTTCAAGTTATTTCCGTAAACGTAATAACTTACTGCATTGCTTGAACCACTTGCTGAAAAGTCCTGCGATTTCCATTCGCCTTTTGTAGCTAGCTTTTGGAGTTCAATGATTGTTTTTTCTTTCACCTTTGTAAACTCAGCTGTGTCATCATCAAATGTCACAAACAGGAGAGCTCCATTTGAAGCACCGGGTGCCATCGGATTTTCTCCGCCGACAGAAGCCTGCACGACATCAACATCTTTCAAATCCAATAAATACGCTTCCGCTGATTCAACATTGCCGTTTACAGTGTCGAGTGTATCCCCAGGCTCAGGTGTGTACGTGATGTACATCGTTTTCTGTTCTTCATCTGGAAGAAAACTCACACCGATAACTGGAGCAAGGAATAAACTGCCGACAAGTAATGCGATTGAAAGGATAGTTGTAATCAATTTATGATTTAACGTCCAGTTCAATATATTTCTATAAGAAGCGGCCATTTTACTAGGTTTTTCTTTATGGGTGCTAGCATTTGAGTAAAGCTGTTTGTTGAATAAAGAATGTGCAAGCATTGGTACAATTGTGATTGCGACAACTAGTGAAGCGAGCAATGCAAAGACAATTGTCAATGCGAATGGCAGGAATAACTCGCCAACCATACCGCTTACTAAACCGATTGGCAGGAAAACTGCAATCGTAACGAGTGTAGACGACATGATAGGTTTAAACATTTCTTTTGTCGCTTCGCGTACGAGTTCTTTACCTTTTAGTTTTTCGGTTGGAAGTGACATTCTTCTAAATATGTTTTCAACTACAACAATGGAGTCATCAATAACACGTGCAATTGCAACGGTCATTGCACCAAGTGTCATCATATTCAATGTAATATCCATCTGCTGCAAGAAAATGATTGCAATTAGCAGTGACATTGGAATCGACACAATGGATATAATTGTAGATTTAAAGTTACGAAGGAACAGCATAATAATAATTACTGCAAAGAGCGCACCGAACAATGCTTTATTAATCATTGTATCAACGGATTGTTGAATGGGTTCCCCTTGGTCGAGTGTGGTAGAAATTTTGACGCCATCATTTTCTTTTTCGAATTGTGACATCAATTCTTTAACATCATCGACAACAGTTACCGTATTGGCATTCTGCGATTTCACAATTTGAACAGCAATGGCTTCCTTTCCATTCATTCTTGAAATAGATTCGGCTTTTCCGACATGCTCAATTGTTGCAATTACCCCCAGCTTGACTGAAGGTAATTTGAAAGCCCCGGCATCCATTCCAGCATCCATTCCCGTTGGTGGTCCTGCAGGTATTGCAGAGCCTCCAGTAGAAGGGGAAGCGGGCATCATAGGGATTAGCATGTTTTCTAAATCTTCAACGGTTGTGATATTACCATCGATGACGACCGATTGTTCTTCTTCATTGAATTGGAACAAGCCAAGTGGCATTGTTATATCTGAGCCTTTTACAATTTGTTTCACTGTAGCTTCATCCAAATTGTTGGCGGCTAATTTTTCTTTATCGAATGTGAGAATGACTTCTTCAATTTGTTGCCCTGATACTGCAACACTTGAAACGCCATTAATTCCTTCAAGCTCAGGAACGAGTGTGTCTTCTACTTTTATCGTTAACTGTTCAAGATCCGCATCGCTGTCTGAAACACTGAGAGCTAGAATTGGAAAAGCATTGATGCTAATTCTACCAACGCTCGGATCCATCGCGTTTTCTGGCAAGGTGATATTTTTTAGTGCATCGTTTACATCTTCTTCAGCCTGTTTCATATCCGTGCCAAATGAATATTCGATTTGCAGAGATGATGCATTCTGGTACGATGAGGAGCTTACCGATGTAACTCCATTTAAGCTTTTAACCGCTTTTTCAAGCGGCTCCGAGATTTCATTTACCACTTGATCAGGAGTAGCACCCGGGTAAATCGTCGTTACACTTACGATAGGAATTGTAATATCAGGTATTGTTTCCAAATTCATTTTCGTTGCGGAGTAAATACCGGTGGCTGTTATAATTAAAGTGAGAAGCCATACAGCTAATTTGTTCTTCATGACAAAGTTAATGATTGAATTCATATGTACCTCCAATATTTTTTACTTTGACCAACTAGTCATAATGCTTTATCATTGAATATGAAGAGTCAACCAATCCTTTATCATAATAACTGACCGGTCAGTCACGAGTCAAGCGAAACAATTGTAGTAGATTCCTTTTTCACTATATATGACGAATATATGAACACAGGGCGCCTTACAAGGGGCAACCGGAGCTATAAGACTGATAGCAAAAGGTTGCCCCCTTGCGCCGAAGTGGTTTTAAGGAATTCTCTATTTCAATTTATATAAGTGGGGGTTTTGATTTGTCGGATAAAAAAATATTGATCATCGAAAAGGCATCTGAACTTTTTGCGAAAAACGGATTTGACGCAACATCCGTACAAGAAATTACAGATGCATGTGGGATTTCGAAAGGTTCTTTTTATCTTTCATTTAAATCGAAGGAAAGCCTTCTGTTTTCGATATTTGAGTACTTTAGTACGAAGCTAATTGAGCGGATAGGTAGCATTTATCAAATGGAAATTGGACCGAGAGAAAGATTCGAACAGTTTTTCGTTATTCAATTTGAAGAGATTGCTTGTTATTCGGATTTTATTCTCATGCAAATGCGAGAACAAACAAATCCAATCAATGAAGAAATGTTGGGGTTAATGAATGACATGCGTAGAAAAACGTATGAAGCCCAGGAAAGCCTTTTACTAAATTTGTATGGAGAAGACATAAAAGAGCATATGACAGATCTTGTTGTCATTTTGGGTGGAATCGTAAAAGGCTATATTGAAATTATCGTCTTTAATGAAGACCCTTTAGATTATGTAGGGTTAGCGTATTATATCGTAGAACGGATCGATTCAATCGTCAAAGGTCTATCTAAACCATTTCTAACAACAGAACTATTAGTGAAGAATGGGATGTGCGGAGCTGATCGATCGATTACAGCTGAAGAATTGTTAAAAGAAATCAAGTTGGTTAAGCAGAGGGTAGCGGATGAAGACCTGTTAATCAGTCTGGAGGTCATTGAACAGGAAATTTCGAAAACTAACTATCGAAAACCTGTACTTTCCGGTATGATGTCCAATTTGAAAAACAGTGAACTGACAGAGCAATTTGTATGGAAATTAAAGCAGTTTTTGGATCAATCCGCTTGATATCATTCTTCGCTTTTTAAGCAATTTTGTGGTAAGATTCAAGTTCAGAATAGAAGAGGACGTGAAGTTGAATTGATTACAATTACAGTACCGAATCCGGATATAACAATCGTACAACGCAAACAAGAGATAACTGCTGACGCTGCGCCAATTAAACCGGTTTATGGGTTTATTGATTTGCATGAAATCCCGCGTGATAAAGGCGGCATCATCTTATTTTATAACAATAAAGATGAATTATTATTTGCAGGGAAAGCTCGTAAACTGCGCCAGCGCGTGAAAAAGCACTTTGATGACTCTGTATCGCCAATCAAAGATCATCGTAACGAAGTAAACAAAATTTCTGTCCTCGTAATCGAAGATCCGATGGAACGCGAAATTTATGAAACGTATATCATTAATACACAACGTGCGAAATATAACGTCGATAAAGTATTTTTTGAGTGAAAAAATAGCGCCAAGCGTCTCGTATCCGGGTCGACTTATAACCCGAATCCCTAGGCGCTGGAGTCTAGAAGTGAAATCTTCAAGATAGTACTTTTTCAAAATACAAGATTTTAAAATTATCAAAGTAACTCCAGAGCTGACTGCCACGTGCAATCAGCTTTTATTTTTGAATAAATACATAGGAAAAGGGTGGAAGCATGGACGAACGTTTGCAAAGGATAGCTGATGAAGCGCAAGTGAAGTTTGGTTTGGACGCATACCGGTTGGAAAGGTACTCCATTTATAAAGAACGAGATAGTACAGGGATTGCTGTTTATAATTTCAACATGGAATGGTTTCCTAAAGAGTTAAATGAACCAATTGATGAGGATTATAATCCTGTGGGCACAGCAATTGTTGAGTATGCTATTCAAAAGCAACATTTTAGCAGTGTATCATTTGTGCAAGGTGAAACATTTTCCACAAAAACTCACTTTCCCAATCAAACCGTGGATGAAGTCGCGGCATGGCTTGAAGAAGAGACTAGACTGATCTATGAACAGGATTTTAAGTTAACGGAAGCAAATGCAAGCGGATTTCAATTTAAATCAGATGTCGACGGTATCCATATTTCTCCGAGCTGTATGATTGAAGTCGAATTTGATGATACGGGTAAGCTAACTTCTTATCATTCCTATGGAACAATCCCGTCCCAGGAGCTTGTGGAGAAATCGAAATTCACGTTGACACTAGAAGAGATTGAGCCAATTGTTAAAAAGCAGCTTCAACTCGTGAAGTTTCCATCTGAAACGGAAAAACGCTTCGTACCCGTTTATGCAATGGAAGAAGTGTATGTAACGGTGGAGGGAGCCCGAATAATTCCGTTTATGGAACATGAGCGTTCAGAAGTAAGAGTAGACGAAGTAATTGTATGGGATAAGCCGCTGAACGAACAGATTAATCGTGAGGAAATCACAGTTGTTTCTGAAGTAAGCATAGAGGAAGCATTCGGTAAAAACGACGCTAGTGAAAAACTGACATTGTCAGCTAAACAAATTGAAGGCAGCAAAAAAAACACCAGGGATGTCTTACGGGCCGAATATCCCGACGAATCAGGAAAGTGGAAGTTGTTCAAACTTCAGCGCCAAGAGAATTTCATCGAAGCGCACTGTCAATTAAATGAAGATGATCCAACGTTTTTCAATCGAAAAGTAGTCGTGTTCATGCACCCCGAAACAATGAAAGTACTGAACTTCCTTGACAACGGAGCGATGTTCGAGATTTTTGATGCCTTTGCTCCAGCCGCAAAAGCGGCCGTAACACATGAAGAAGCTTTTGAGAAAATGATCCCCTATATTACGCTTGATCCGACTTATGTATATGACGAAATCATGGGTAAGTATATTCTTTGTGGCTTGTTGGATGCAGCGGAATGTGTTGATGCTGTAACAGGGGAAATTGTCGATTTGGGGGATATATAAGGTTCATTTAACACATGTGTTGATTAACAAAAAAACAACCAGTAAATAACTTAATCAACACTAGGCGCTTCGTGTACAGTATGTTTGGATTGCTTTGGATTGAACGACTTCTATTTCTATACGATTACCGTGATGTCTTGATGTGTAGGGATGCGACTTCGTCGCATCCCTACACATTTTTTCGGTAATCGTATGGTGCTTATTCATCCGTCGCGCTCCAAATGCATTAGTACACAAAGGAGGCCACTGAAAAAGTCCAATTTCCTTCAATCCCGTTGATTTCCGTTCCGAGCGGACGCTTTCCGCGGGCACGGCTTCAGCCTCCTCGTCACTACGTTCCTGCGGGGTCTTCAGCTCGCGCTGTTCCCGCTGGAGTCGCCGCTCTTCACTCCAATCAGCTAGAGTGTGTGAGAATCACAAATTCAATATATAAGTTGGTTAACCTTTATTACATTACCATTCCACCGTCA
>DYWT01000159.1 GCA_020742515.1 Sporosarcina psychrophila | reverse complement strand
ATTGAGGCAGATAACAGAACGGTCGGTAAAGTGCGGATCAATCGAACCGAAGGCGAAGCGTGGATTTACGGATTTGCTATCTTACCTGAATTTCAAGGGAGAGGGTATGGAAGAAAAGTACTTCGTAATATAGTGAAAAGCGAGCACGATGCGGGTAATCAAATATGTCTTGAAGTGGAAGCTAAAAATAATCGTGCACTTACCCTCTATGAATCAGTCGGTTTCGTAAAAATACAAGGACAAGATTATTATAAAAAAAATAGAGTGTAAAACGGAATTATAAAGAGCTGACCCCGAATGTACAGAGACGTCCATTCAAGGTCAACTTTTTTATTTTTTACAAGTTTTCAAAGAGGATTAACAATCGTGCATGCCATCTTTTGGCGTTGCGAAGATAGGCACAAGAAGTAGAAATTTGTCTAATTAGACATAAATTCGACGAATGGCCTACATCTTTTGGTCTTTGTTTCTACTAAATTATAGAGTATTATAGACTAGTAGAATGGTAGGAGGAAAAACGATGAGAAATACACTAACAGTACAATTGGGAACCATCATTGTCGGTATTATGGTTGCAATGCTGACTATTACATCTGTCGCGACATATAAAACAGCTTACGATAAACTGTATGATGCTGCGGGCGTTGAAGCATATGGCTGCGCTAGTATCACAACAGGTTTAATTCGACCGGAAGACGTGGAAAAAATGCTCGAAGGCGATCGTGAAACTATGGATGAGGTCGGCCAACAGCTTAACTGGACAATCAATCACAAAGCTATTTTCGAAACGCAATACATCATCGATTTAGATGGGAAAATTCTGGCACTTGATGACCATTTAAGTGCTAAAGGATTGAAACCGGGGGATTCTGTTCCTGTCGATAAAGAAGCACTTGCTATGCTCTTGGATATGAAGCATTCGACTTACACAGACCTTTATGAATTCGAAGGCATTGAGCGCTTATCCGGCTATGCTCCAATTTTTGAAAATCATGATTCAACTGGAAAAATCATAGCAATCAGCGTTATTGACTTTGACGGTTCGATTGTAGCCGAGAGAACATGGGGCGTTGTTCGTAATGGTATTTTAATCAGCCTGATTCCCATGATCATTGCATCGATTATCACAATCTTGCTAATTAGACGCAAAACAAAGTCGATTTCCGCTTTAATCGCTCATGCGAAAGAAATTGCAGATGGAAACCTTAGCATTAAAGACACAGTTGTAACTAGTAAAGATGAAGTCGGTGACCTAGGGCGCACGTTGAACATAATGACGGCTAATTTACGTAATATGATCGGCACAGTAAAATCCACATCTATTCAATTGACACGAAACTCGCTTGATACCACTGCTTCATTAAATGAAATGCAGATGGCTGTTCAGCAAGTGGCACATAATATGAGTGAAACGGCAGCCTCTATCTCCGACGGGACAATCAATGCGGAACATGCCTCGAAAATCTTGTCTACTCTGGCGAATGATCTTCAAGATTCAAAAGAAAAAGCGGACTTAAGTGTTGAGAATTCCCAATTGACTATGCAGACTGCTGAGGAAGGTCAGCATAGCGTAAATGATATCAATAATGATATGGAAAAAATAAGAGTATCTTCAAATGAAGCGGGCGGTACGATTCAAAATTTGATTGAATCTACAACAAAAATCCAAAACATTACTAACTCAATTGCGAGTATAGCTGCACAGACGAACTTACTGGCGCTAAATGCATCTATTGAAGCTGCGCGGGCTGGCGAACACGGAAAAGGATTTGCAGTAGTTGCAGAAGAAGTACGGAAACTCGCCGAACAATCCAATATAGAAGTGCTTGAAGTTGAAAAACTTGTGCATGATATTACAGAAAGTATCAGTCAAGTTGTTTCCTCTACTTCAGAAAGCACAAAACTTATTGAATCTGGGACGGAAACAGTTCGTATGACCGCTACTTCTTTGAGTAATATCTCACGTGCTGTCTCGGAAACCGTTAAAGAAATAAATCTGATTTCGGAATTAACGACAGCAGAAGCGGAGAGTTCAAGCAGGGTAGTCGAGCTTATCAATCAACTTACCCAATCAATTCATTCGATTGAAGATATGACAAATAATATTTCTGCAGCAACAGAGCAGACATCAGCTTCAATTGATGAAGTCGCAATTCGTTCCGCTGAAATGAGTCATATGGCACAAGACCTTGAGAAGGTTGTCGGACAGTTTAGATTAGAATAATGAAAAGACAAAACCCGCAAGAGCTTATCGCTTTTTGCGGGTTTTATCGCTGCTAAATTTAAAGCAAGCATAGTGATGATCCAACGATTATTTTACTTCGTTCACATTATTCTTATTTGGAAATTTGCGTATCGCTTTTCTATCTATGGCTTAAAAATAAAACATAGTACACTATTAATTCTGATGAATCTGTGTTTATGTTTATAAAGCAATAAAGTTACAACTAAAGGGGAAATACTTTATAATTTTAAAGGGCAAATATTTGTTCAATACTATTTTAGAAGGAGAATCTGAATGGCGAAAGAAATGCGACATCGTAAGATAATCATGTCATTATTACTTCTATCAATGATGATTATGCTGCTGGCTGCATGCGGCAAGGAAGGCGGCGCAGAAAAAGATGGTGGAAATAAAAGTTCGCCTTGGGAAAACATCCAAGAGAAGGGCGAAATTGTTGTAGCGACATCAGGAACTCTGTATCCCGCTTCTTTCCATGACAGCGAAAGCAAGGAATTGACGGGTTACGAAGTTGAAATTATGAAAGAGATAGGTAAGCGCCTGGATTTGAAAATCGAGTTTGTAGAAATGGGTTTAGATGGAATGCTTACATCCCTTAATAGCAATCAAGTCGATTTAGCAGTAAATGATATTGAAATAACACCGGAACGGGAAGAGAAATTTACATTTTCGGAGCCGTATAAATATTCATTTGGCACTGCAATTGTTCGTAAATCGGATCATTCAGGTATTGAAACACTTGAAGATCTGAAAGGAAAAAAAGCGGCAGGTGCTGCGACTTCCGTTTATATGCAAGTTGGCCGTGACTACGGTGCTGAAGAAGCGATTTATGATAATGTCACAAATGATGTATATCTGCGTGACGTGGAAATTGGGCGTACAGATGTTATCTTAAATGATTATTACTTACAAAAGCTTGCTCTAGAAGCTTTTCCGGAGTTTGAAATCATGATTCATCCAGACATCAAGTACCATCCCAATGTACAAGCAATCATTATGAAAAAGGATAATGATGAACTGTTGAAACATGTGAATGACGTTCTTGCCGACATGCATACTGACGGAACAATTTCCGAATTAGCGAAAAAGTTCTTTAACGGGGAAGACGTGTCGATTGAACAAGCTTATGATTTTGAATAAATGGAAAGGTGGATTGTAAGGTGAGTGGAATTGAATGGAATCATATTTTCGACTTACCGCTTGCCATCGAATCCTTCCCATATATTTTACAAGGTATCGGATATACGATACTCATCTCGTTTGGTGGTATGGCGATCGGACTTGTTTTAGGCTTAGCCTTGGCACTTAGCAGAACTTCCAAGCTGTTTCTTTTCAGATGGCCGGCACGAATTTTTATATCCTATATGCGAGGAACTCCGATGCTTGTCTTCCTTTTTTTGCTCTATTTCGGATTACCGAACATCGGAATTCAATTTTCAGCGGTCACAGCCGCTTTAATAGGTTTCAGTCTTCATTCCTCCGCTTATATGGCTGAAATTATACGGTCGTCACTTAACTCGGTTGACAAAGGGCAATGGGAAGCTGCAACTGCTCTGGGTTTGTCATATGGGCAATCGTTACTCTCTGTGATATTGCCGCAAGCAACACGGATTGCAATACCGCCATTGTCGAACGTTCTGTTGGATCTTATCAAAGCATCATCACTGGCAGCAATGATTACCGTACCTGACCTGTTTCAACGCGCAAAAATTGTCGGCGGCAGGGAATTCGATTATATGACGGTTTATATTTTGGTCGGTCTTATCTATTGGGGGATCTGTCTACTGGTTGAAATATGGCAGAATCATCTAGAGAAGCGTTCCACGTATGTATAATAGTAAAATAGTTTTTGGAGTCTGATTTTATACTAATAAAAGCAGAGACTTGTGATATAATTATACTTATAAATAAAACAGCATAGAGGAGCATGAAGCATGTTAAAAGATCTCTTTATCGGATTATCTGAAAATCAAATTTTGAACAGCGCAGCTAAAAAATATGGATTGAAACTTGGGGCACAAAATGTCGTGGCCGGAACAAACGTTGAAGAAACAATTCAAAGTATCAAAGAACTCAATGCACATGGAATTTCTTGTACAGTAGATAACTTGGGTGAGTTTGTCTTTCAAAAAGAAGAAGCGTTAGAAGCGAAGGAACAAATTCTAGCGGTAATCGAAGCTATTCATGAACATGGGGTCGATGCTCATATTTCTTTAAAACCTTCACAATTAGGTTTGGATATCGATATTGATTTCTGTTTGGAAAACTTAAAAGAAATTGTTGCCAAAGCTGCTAGTTATAATATTTTCATTAATTTCGATATGGAAAATCATGCCCGTCTACAACCTTCATTTGATTTGCTTGATGAATTGTCGAGGGACTATGACAATATTGGGACAGTAATTCAAGCTTATTTCTTCCGCGCGGTAGAAGATATTCAGAAATACAAAAACTTCCGTTTGCGAATTGTAAAAGGTGCTTATAAAGAAACTGAAGAATATGCTTATCAGGATAAAACAGAAATTGATGAAAACTATATTAAGTTGATTGAATGGCATTTGTTAAATGGCAAGTTTACATCGATTGCAACACATGATCACCATGTCATTAACCATGTAAAACAATTTGTGAAGGACAACAACATTCCAAATGATAAATTTGAGTTCCAAATGCTATACGGTTTCAGGAAGGACATGCAATTACAATTGGCTAGCGAAGGTTATAATTTCTGCACATACGTTCCTTTCGGTAATGACTGGTATGGTTATTTCATGCGCCGCCTTGCTGAGAGACCGCAAAACTTGAATCTTGTTGTTAAACAAGTATTCAATAAGAAAACTAATACAATGCTTGGTTTAGCAGCTGGGGCCTTCGCTCTAGGAAGAATCACCAAGAAAAAATAAGATAACTAAAAAGGATGTAAAATGAGAGATTTCTCATTTTACATCCTTTTTTAAAATGACGTGTTAGCTTTTCAACTTCGATTGGTGTTTAGACTACGGTCGACCTGATTTTTCTTTAGTTTAGCCGACAGTCACAATGACAATGAAGTAAATGACCATTGCAATCAAACCAATCGGAACACCAAAACGTGCCCATTCACTACTTTTAATATTAAGTTTTCCGGCAGCGATGATATTCGGAATATTTCCGGGTATTAACATTCCACCACTAATTAATAGTCCTAGTAAAAGAGCTTTAATGGTCGAATCATTCATGACAGGGCTGATTTCAGCTGCAGCCAAGGTAGCATTATCGAGAACTGCTGAAATCATGTTAATCCAGTATAAGACCAGCGGATTAAGCCCGAGTAGGTATCTTTCGATAAAGGGCTCGAAACCTGCTCCAAGGAGTGTCAGTGCCATCACGAATAGATATACTTTAATCCCTCGGATAATTATATCCATATATGATTCCGTTCCTAAATTAGCTTTCAAACTGTTTAACTTATTCGAAGGCTTGATCATAATTACTGCAAGTATACCGAATGCAATGACGCCCGGAATGATATCAGGACCGATCAAACGAAGCAAATAGAAAAAATCAGCATCCAATTTGCTTGTTGCCACTGTCGAGAGGGGTTCGCCAATTGGCGTAAGAACAGCACCAAGCCCAATTGAATAACAAGCGATGATAACTAGGCGAATTTCCGATTTACGGTCAAGTCGCAAAACACCTACGATTGCGACTAGCACAATTGCAGCAATAATTGCTGTAATAATGCTGGAAAGGATACCGAGCACGATCACGATAAGGGCTAAAAATAAGCGGAAAGGGATTGCTTTACTCAACCCGCGTATTCCTTTTTCAAAAGGTTTTTGTAACCATCTGAACACTAGCCCTGCGATAATGACAGCCAACGTGATATGTATTGGATCTTCCAAAGCTTTAAAAATAAGAGCAGAGTCAAGCACTTGACTTACAAGTACAGCTGAAATCCCCATAATAAACAAAAATACTTCTAAGTTCCGTTCAACTATTTTTACTGTGAACGGCAAAAACAATACTAGTATTAATATAATAGATAAGCCGAGTATTATAGTTATCATTCCTTTCCGTTTAATTAGAAAACATTGATAAGTACATTTTATCATGGAAACTGAAATAGAAAACAATTCATTTTCAAAATAAAACAAGCAGCCCCCATAAACTTAGGGGGCTGCTTGTTTCTTTAGAAACTTATTAATGAACGCCTTTCATAAACCTCAGAATAATCGGTGATATTGCAAATAATAGGATACTTAGGACGATCGCTGTTCCACCAATGATCCCGAAATACATCATCTCAGTTTCAGGTGTATATAATTTGACCAATTGTGCATTAAGCGCTTGCGCAGCCGCGTTCGATAGGAACCAAAGGCTCATCGTCTGCGCAGAGAAAGCTGCAGGCGCCAATTTCGTCGTTGCTGACAATCCTACTGGAGATAAACATAATTCCCCTAAGACGACAACAAAGATGCTTAGAATAAGCCATAGAGGGTTTACAAGAGCATCGGTGCCGCCGAAATAGCCTGGTAGTAAAATAATGATGAATGACAAACCGGCAAACAGAAGACCTAGTGAGAACTTCTGCGGAATATTTGGCTGCCGATCACCAAGTTTCATCCAGAGCCAAGCAAAGATTGGCGCCAACGTGATAATGAATAATGGATTAAATGATTGGAAAAAGGCTGGCGAAATTTGATAGCCAAAGATATTAAGGTTTGTTCGTGTATCTGCATATAGCGCAAGAATTGTGGATCCCTGCTCTTGAATTGCCCAAAACATGACGGACGCCAGGAAGAGCGGAATAAAGGCAAGGATACGCGACTGTTCAACTGCCGTTGTTTTCGGGCTTCTGTACATAACAACAAAATAAATCGTTGGGATAAGGAAACCAAGGATCCCTACAATTGCAATAAACGAATCAAATGTCAGCCACCCTCGAGGAATGGCGATTGCGACTAGAATTGCAATTATTACAGTGGCAATTGCGAAAATTGAGAATACTTTTTTCTTCTCAGACGGTTGTAATGGGTTTTGAACATGCATTCCTGCAAGACCCAGATTTTTCTTTTTCGTTAGGACGAAGATTAATAGTCCGAAAAACATTCCGACTGCGGCAACGCCGAACCCAAGATGGAAACTTGTTTTCATTAATTCTCCGACGATAAGCGGAGAAATGAATGCACCCATGTTAATCCCCATGTAGAAAATGCTGAATCCTGCATCGCGTCGGTTGTCGTTTTCTGGATAAATATCACCGACGACGCTAGAGACGTTCGGTTTTAGTAAACCTGTCCCAATTACGATAAGGACCATCGAAACAAAGAACATTGCAATATTACCTGGAATTGCAAGTGCTATATGGCCAAGCATGATGAATATTCCACCATAAAAGATTGCTTTCGATGTACCGAATATCCGGTCAGCCAGCCAGCCGCCGATAATCCCTGACATGTAAACCAGGGAACCGTAGATAGACATGATAGACATTGCAACAGTTTTATCTAATCCAAGTCCGCCATTCGTTACTTCGTAGTACATATAGAAAACGAGGATTGCTCTCATACCGTAATACGAGAAACGTTCCCAGAATTCCGTGAAGAATAATGTGAACAAACCTTTCGGGTGCCCGAAGAATCCTTTTTGCGGGACACTCTCCACGATCTGTTGCTTTGTTATCTGTGACATCATGATGCCTCCTTCATATTTCACTATAATACAATTAAACGTTTTCAATTGTCAAAAATAATTATTGGAAACGCTATTATTTGCAATAACGCTGTTATTTCAATGTTTCAATATAATATTAATTTTCCTAATATATTAAATAGATATTTTAGTGATAACAATTAATTATATTATAAAAATTTAAAAGGTTATCGCACATGTATACATGTTATTTTTCATAGAGTGAAGAAAAGATAGAGAACTAAAGCTGAAGGGGAGTGGGGAATAGGTGGATAATTTAGCGACACTTTGTGATCAATTCGCAGGAATTCTGCGAGGGAAAAGTAAAATAGGGAAAGGGGTTTGTACAGTATCCTTTCATAGAAATCTAAAAGTGACTGTTCAAGGACGGCCAAGTACATCAGTCATCCCGGCAAGCGTCTTGTTTGAATCTTTGGATAAAAAAGGTATTGCGTTAAATATGTCGGAAATTGCCGTTTTGGAAAGTGAAATTCCCGTCTTCATGCACTCCATTATCCAGCAAGGGCTGATTGTCAGTGCATTACATAACCACTGGCTCTATATGCAACCAACAATTATGTACATTCATATCCAATCCGTTGAACCTCCACTGGATTTCGCAAGGAAATTAGCATATTCATTTACCTTATTGAGCACTTATCCGGTTGCAGACTAACTATTCAAGGAGGAGAAACGTTGGAAATCTATGATGTCGTTTTAATTCCGCTTATCATCGGAATCGTGGAATTATTGAAGATGTATGGGATGCCAAGGCGGCTACTGCCGTTCATATCACTACTCTTCGGTGTTGTAGGGGGCATTATTTATATTTATCCAGAAGACATTAAGGCAGGTATACTTGTGGGTTTGATGATGGGCTTATCCGCAAGTGGGTTGTATGCGGGAGGGAGAAC
>DYWT01000158.1 GCA_020742515.1 Sporosarcina psychrophila | reverse complement strand
TCCGCTTTGATAACCGGAAGATTTGGGTGATCTTTTGCCATGCTTGGAGCAAGGAAGTTACCTATGGAATCGACCATGTGAAGCCAGTCCTGTTGTTCTTTTATTTGATTTTGCATAATGAATCCTCCTATATTGTATAATTATTCAAATTTGTTTGTAGTTATGCAATTAGTATACACGAGTGTATATTTATAAATCAACACTAATTTTTATTCATTTTATAAAAATCGCTTAATCAGGTAGTGTGTGCTTTTTTAACTTTCTGACTACCGAAGGCTGGCTAATACCAAGTACTTTTGCCATTTCAGTCGTTGTTTTATAACGTTGACGAGCATTATTCAGTACTTTTTTTTCTACATGTTCTAAAATAGTCGGAAGCGTTTGACCGTCAAGATCGATGTCGGTTAGCCCCTCTTCAAATTGCATTCGGTATTCAGGAGGCAAGTCGTTAATCCCGATAATTTGTTCCGGACTCTGAACAATAATGCGCTCGATTACGTTACGTAGTTCATGAATATTACCTTTCCACTCGAGCTTTAACAGCAGATTGAATACGCTATCCGATAATGATTTATCAGTATTATACTTTGTTGAAAAATAATGCAAGAAATAAGTGATAAGCGCGCTTAAATCCTCCTTTCTACTTTTTAAGGGCTGTAGATGGATCGGGATAATCGTTAGAAAATAATAAAATTCTTTTAGGAATCGATTCTCTGTTGTTGCTTGAAATAGTTCCGTTTCAGCAGAAGAGATGAGACGGATGTCTAAGGAGAGGGTCTCTTCGCTACCAAGTGGCTTTAAGCGCTCATCTTTCAATACTTTCAACAACTTCCCTTGTAAGTGAAGAGGCAATCGATCCACTTTCTTTAAAAATAATGTGCCACCTTCTGCAATCGACAGAAGTCCTGGCGAAATGGTTGCGGTTTTGCCAATACCTATTTGCTCGCCGAACAGTTCTTTATCAAACATTGATTCTGGAATCGTTGCACAATCTAGTTCGATGAAGGGGCCATTGGTTCTAGAACTTTCTTTATGAATCCTTTTTGCCATTGTCGTCTTGCCCGTTCCTTGTTCACCATAAAGAACAATTGAAACATCGAGCGGGGCAACTTTATGAGCTACCGCATATGCTTCATGTGTTTCTTTACTTTCAATTATTAGGCCTTTCATAGAGAACGATTTTTTTCGCAAAAGTTGTAATTCCTCTTGCACTTTTGACATTTCAAATTCCTGCTCTTTCATATATTCCTGGATGACAAGTAATTCCGAAACGTCATAAGAATAACTGACTACGAATTCTACATCTCCATTCTCGTTGAAAAAAGGCATGCCAGTAATTAGCACTTTTGCGCCAGAGGGTGTTTTTTGTATCGTGACCACTTTCTTTTTTTGGCGAAGGACCAATGGTGTAATGGCTGGGGAAAAAATTTCTGCCGACTGCAATTCATAAACAGATTTACCGATCAGTTCTTCCACTTCTATGCCGTAGTGTTGTCCGCTAATTCGTGTTGCCTTAATAATAATGCCTTCGCGATTTGTAACAATGACGTCTTCATCGTAGGTTTCTAGTATTTCTTGTACTGAATTCGGGGTTAAATGGAATTTTGCCATAAGTTCTCCTTTCCAATAGTATTGAATTCTTTGATAATATCCATATTTGAATAAATTATACACGATTGAATAATATGAAGGCAAGTACATATTTGAATTTTCAAAAATTTATCTCGGATGATAACGCGGTCAGTTACTTTCAAAATAGAATCGGAGATTGTGCGTTGGGGTTAAGCTGATATACTAGTAATATGCATATAGAGGAGGTTATCGATATGGGATCGAAATATATTGATCTTGCACTTATATTATTCATGGGTTATTTCGCAATTACACGTTTCTCAACTGGACAATTTGGCTATGGAACCTTTTTCATGGTACTTGCCTTACTGAATATATTAACGCTCGTTATGAAAGTGAAGAAGGACAAAGCTGCGAAAGAAGAGGTACGCTGAGTTTAAATAAGAGTTGACAAAAGACTAGGCATCCTCGAGATATATGGAGGATGCCTAGTCTTTTTTATAAGGAAAAGGGCGGAAAATAAAGAAATAAAATGATTGAACATAGACTATTTGAAATCCAGAAATCATAGAATAAGATAAGAAGTTAGCAGGGACGTTTAAATAAAAAAACATAGAGAAGGGAAGGGAAATGTGGGTAAAACGCTTCTTAAGTTATCGGTTGTCTATTTCATGCTTGGGATATCGTTCGGCCTGTACATGTCGCTCACACACATCTTTACGTTGACATCAGTTCATGTTCACATCAATTTATTGGGGTGGATGTCATTAGCACTCATAGGAATATTTTATCATTTATATCCAAATTTAGAGAAGACAGGTTTGGCGAAATGGCATTTTTGGCTTCATAACATCGGATTGCCAATCATGATGATTGCCATTGCTTTGGCCATATTAGGCGCAGGCAATATATTTTTCCCAATCGCAACAGCAGGAGGAGCTGCAACACTGATTGGTATCTTCTGCTTTGGCTTCAATGTCCTCATTAATATGGATAAACGTACAGTTTAAAAATAAAAAACCGTCAACCCATTTCCGTTAAGTCATCAGGGAAATAGGTTGACGGTTTTTTCGTATCTAAAAAAGAAATCAGTGAATTAAATTAGTTGTTCCCATTTCTAATTTCATGTAGTATAATGTGTGAATTGCATTTTTTGAAATGAGGATAACTAATGAAAAACTCGATATACGGTCTTACAATTGAACAACTAACAGAATGGTTATTGGAACAAGGACAAAAAAAATTCCGTGCTGCACAAATTTGGGACTGGTTATATAAAAAACGTGTTACAAACTTTGCAGACATGAAAAATATTAGTCAAGAATGTATTGAATTACTGGATGCAAACTATGTCATCCGAACGTTAGAGCAGACAGTTAAGCAGGAATCAGAAGACGGGACAATCAAGTTCCTATTTAAAATGCAGGATGGCAACTTGATTGAAACCGTTTTGATGAAGTTCCCTTACGGCCAATCAGTCTGTGTAACGACACAAGTCGGCTGTAACATCGGTTGCAGTTTCTGTGCGAGCGGATTGTTGAAAAAGAGCCGTGATTTGACTGCTGGAGAAATTGTGGAGCAAATCATGGAAGTGCAGCATCACCTTGATGCAAAAGCGGAAGATGAGCGCGTAAGCCATATTGTTGTTATGGGAATTGGCGAGCCATTCGACAACTATTCGAATTTGATGAATTTCCTTCGTGTCGTCAATGACCAAAAAGGACTTTCCATCGGTGCCCGTCATATTACCGTTTCAACAAGTGGTAACCCGCAACGGATCAAGGAATTCGCGGAAGAAAATATCCAAATTAACCTAGCTGTTTCATTGCATGCGCCAAATAATGATCTTCGTACACGCGTTATGAAAATTAACAAAGCGTTCCCAATTGAAAAGTTGATGGACTCCATCGATTATTATTTGGAAACGACAAACCGCAGAATAACGTTTGAATATATTATGTTGCATGATGTGAATGATCACGTTCTAGAAGCGCAGCAACTTGCAAAACTGCTTGAAAACAAACGTCATCTGTCATATGTCAACTTGATTCCTTACAACCCAGTTGACGAACATGACCAGTATCGCCGTAGTACACCGGAAGATATTAAAGCATTTTACGAAACACTCAAAAGAAGAGGCATCAATTGCGGTGTTCGTCTTGAACACGGTACAGATATCGACGCAGCTTGCGGTCAGTTACGAAGTAAGCAAATCAAGAAAGAAAAAGCTGTCTGATCCAATTAAATAATTAAGCACAAAAAAGACGCATCCGACCAATAGGATGCGTCTTTTCTTTTTGAACAACACGCAATTTTGACGATTCCGCAATATGTCGTTTTCGCTCATCTGGATTTCGTTTGGAATTTATTGGAGAGCCATTTTAGCACTTGTTATCGCGAGAAATGCTTCGGTGCTCATTCTCGATGAACCGACTGCACATCTTGATATACCATCCAAGCAAATCCTGAATGAACTACTCATAGAGTGGATAGATAAGGGAGGAAGAACAATCATTCTCGCGACACATCAAGTAGAGGATATACTGAAACTGGCGGACTATCTAGTCGTTTTGAGAGACGGTCATATGTTAGGTCAGTTTGAAAAAGAGGAGCTAATTGAAACGCATAAACGATATTGGTTTTCACATCCACTTGAATTGCCGACTATTCCTGGTGAAGTAGAAAGAAAAGAAAGTTCGTTCGTGACGAATCGTCCAGCTGAAGCAGAAGATTTTCTGCGTAATGCAAGTGAACGATGGACGACTGTTCAAACATTAGGGCTGGATGAGATTGTAACTATATTATTGGTGAAGTGAAGTAAGGAAAGGGGGCCCAAGCAGCTCCTTTTTTTAGTGCTATAAATTAATGATTAAGAGATATCTTATATTTACTACGGGTTAGAGAACTAACAGTCAGATTAGAGGAGTAAGAAGTTCCATTTTTATAACAAAAAATAGAGTTCAAAATGATATGATTAAACAAGGACTTGAACAGGAACTTATTAGAGGGAGAGAAAAATGTTAAAAATAGTAAGGTTGATTTCATCACTTATTGGTATTGCATTAGCAAGTTATGTTCTAATTACTAAAGACTTTGAGTTTATGCCCTATATGATGTTGTTCTTAGGCGTGTCTATATTAGTTATAGGGGTTTTGGAACTACAAGCAAAACGGAAAACAAGTGCGATAATTTCGATCCTTGCTTCCGCATTTATATTGTTTGTCGCAATTTATACTTTTTAAGCTAACTTGATGCATTTCTTTAACAAGTAGAGGTGCATTTTTACCAACGGGTAGGCAACTTTTAAAAAATGTTATATTTTTATTATAAACTTTTTAGTTATGGAGGTTTTTAAATGCAGTACGATGGAGTATCCATTGCTTTTTATATTTTGTCGTTATATATTCTCTATTTAATTATTGAAAGAGCAGTCAGGAAAGGCATTAACAATTCAATTATTGGTCAAGTACTTGAAAAGAAGTACGGGATTAAAGAAGACAAAAAAACTATTCTTGAGGTTCTTGAGGATGATTTAGACAAGGATAAATAAAACGGAAACTTAAACTAAATGAGTTCAATTACTAAAAATGAGCAACGCCCATGCAGCGTTGCTTTATTCAAATTTAAAAATTATTGTTGGCGAAACTCTTAAATCGGAATATGTATTTCGACAGTAGGTTGTTTTAATGACGATGGCAAATAATCTTTTAATCTAAGGGATTCTTGTGGTAAATTGGAATTATAGAAGTTGGAAAATTATGAGTAAAAGACTATAGGTATAGTTTTACAGCGATGATTGTCATAACAGTGAAATCAACTATTGAAAAGTGGATTCGGACTTAGATATATTGAATGAAATGATTATTGGTCTATTGAAGCTAACACGGATACTTCAGCCATTGAATTAATGGAATTCTTTGATGATAATAAATGTACTATATATGTTGAATAAAAAGAATCCCATTGAATCTGCTGTGGCGCTCAATAATGCGAGAGTTGTAATTCGGGGTGTGGATTGAAGGTCGCTTGGCGCTTTGGGGATGCCTTTCGCCGTAAGCCTGGATTAGCGCTTCGCATCCAGTTTCACGGCTTCAGTGACCCCTTTGCCGCGCCTTCGCTAGGGTGTTCATTATCGAGAGAAATGTAATTATGAGTTGTATATGTCGTCGAGATTATAATGTGATTACTAGTTGATACTAATTATAGTCAAGAAAGACGCACTTCAGATTGCAGATTTCATTACAGATAATGAAATGCTCTCTCTCGCATAGACCATCCAGCGAAGGCGCGTCTTCGTGGTAGCCGAAGCGATAAGACTGAAAGCGATCTCCTTTCTGGCATATCGCGGGAGGCATCCACAAAGCGTCGAAGCGGTATTAGCAGGATTTCTAATTCACTCCTCATGTATGGGATATTCGTTGATCACATTCGATCCATTTATGGCACTCCAAGTTGTAGGTCTCATCATCGATAATGGAATGCGCTTTCTCAAATTGACCATCTAGCGAAGGCGCGACTTCGTGGTAGCCGCAGCGATAAGACCGAAAGTGGCCTTCTTTCTGGCTTATCGCGGGAGGCATCCATGAAGCGGTATTAGCAGGATTTCTAATTCATTCCTCATTTATGGGCTATTCGTTGATCACATTCGATCCATTTATGGCACTCCAGGTTGTAGGTCTCATCCCTGATAACAGAT
>DYWT01000157.1 GCA_020742515.1 Sporosarcina psychrophila | reverse complement strand
CCTAATCTGATTGCGTGATACGTCTTTGAAATTAAACCCCTTTCTTCTTAAATAATAATAAAATGCTAGTTGCCATTCACAATCATGTCCACGAAATGACTCACTGAAAGGGACTGGCAATCCAATCCACGGTGGAAGATCTGCAGGTATTACACGCAATTCATAGCACATTCTCAGAAAAGAATTGTTTACCCCTCTTGTGTTCAATAAAACACGGGATTGAAGGAATTTATGGCGCATAGACAAATACAGAGCTACGTAACGACGGATTTCTATCTCTGACGGAGTTTTGGGCCGTGCAAAAGGAAAAACCTGACTCGACAATGGCAACGTACGATGAATACCGATATAGCGTTTACCTGCAATATGCACAAGACTCGTGAAATAATGGAATCGTTCTGTTTGGGGGTTGTATGTGAGTAAAAGCTGGCCTTCGGGATGAGAATGCGTAAAGAAGCTTTCGTGGAATTTTGAGAAGTGAAACATACCAACACCTGTCGGCAATGCACTAAACTTTGCTGGGGTTTGCAAAATCCAGAGAGGTTTCATCCCAATGCCGCGATAACCAGCCGATCTCGACTTCATGTCAGTAATGGGGATTGTACTGCATTGAAATTCGATGGGTATCGACTCAGATTGTGTTGTTATTAGGATATCAGGACGCTGGGACAACATTTTCAAGAATGGTTCGAGTTCGACTTGCCGAACCTTTTTTCGGAAAAATTCGTACAATTGTCGTTTTCCCTGGAGATGCGCCTTCGATTCACCCTCCGAGAATAAAGTCGTACAGGCAGCATCCTTCAAATGGGCAAAATGCGGAATGATAATATCTCCAACTTTCAACTGAACAGGTGAATTACATTGCGTACAAAAAAACGCCTGCACTTTCCGCCATTCCCGCAATCGTTCTCTTTCTAGTTCCCGTGTAAGAACAATCAGTTTTCCTTTCTCTGTTTTTGCTGTGAGAATAAGAGTCCACTCCTTTCTCACTTAATAATACAAATTTTCTAATAACAACGCAAGAAAAAACAGCTACCATTTTGAGATAGCTGTTTTAATTCCTGCTTATTTAGCGCCAAAGTACTTCTGGATTTCCGAGAAAACATCTTCTTCCATGATAACTTTTCCGTACTCCTCAATTCGATGACTCGTCATATTTGACGGAACGCCGAATTCAGAAAGCAGGCTGAATAAATCTGTTTTTCGTGAATCATCCATTGCCTCGATGTCATAGATCACATGTAAATAGTAGTTGTTTTCAAACGCGTATAACGATGTCTTTATTTCATAATCTATCATTCGGTCCGCTAGCGGAATAAGATCATCAAAATCGGTAAAGACAAATATATTGTCGTGCCATTCAAATGCAGTATCCTCTATGCCTGGCATCGTTTCATCCTCATCATCATGATCAAACATTTTACCATGCTGGAACATTTTTCGTGGGTCGTCACTTGAAAATGGCGATTCCATCGCATCTCCATTTTCGGATATTTGCGCTCGTGTCACCGTCACTTCAATACCACCGCTCATCGCATGTACTTGAATCCACAATGGCCCTTCGACTTCAAACTCAGACTCATCGCTGACTTCGTCCATCATCTCCCAGAAGAGTTCCTCGCTCTTGTCGCGATTATACCAGACTTCTTCCCGTGTAAAGCCACGTTCTTCAATATCAATATATGAAAGAAAAAACTTAACTGTATTTTCATTAATACGCTCTATTTCCATCCCTTTTCTCTCCCTTCCTATGGGACTGGATTAGCCCAGTCTCCTTGATTATGTGAAAAAATCCTGCAATGCTTATACTTACTATATGACCGTCCTCTACGTTTTGAAAGGGTTCCGCCTTAGGACGTATAATTTTGATAGTAATAGCATTGTAGAGAACATTCACCGGGAAAGCAAGAGTAATACAAAAAGCCGATAGGTATACGGCATTTTGCAATGTCAACCCCTATCAGCTTCACACTATTTTTCGAATTTTTGATTAGTTAACCATGCGTCGCGCTTCAAGCAACTGATAGGCTCTTACTTTTCTCGGTAAGAATCGGCGAATCTCATCTTCATTATACCCCACTTGAAGTCTTTTCTCATCAAGGATGATTGGTCTTCTTAAAAGACCAGGATGTTCTTGGATTAATTCATATAGGCGTTGTAATGGAAGGCTTTCCACATCAACGTTTAATTTTTGGAAAATTTTCGAACGAGTCGATATAATTTCATCTGTTCCATCTTCAGTCATACGTAGAATTTCTTTTATCTCATCAATATTCAATGGTTCCGAAAAAATGTTACGTTCAGTATACGGAATCTCGTGTTCCTCCAACCATGCTTTCGCTTTTCTGCATGATGTACAGCTAGGTGAAGTAAATAATGTGACCATCATATGCTGACACTTCCTTTCAGTCATCTCGAATGTTTTGATTTATATTTTTACAGTTAGATTAGAATCATTTTAAAGTATCTGCTTCTAATTTCTATTATACACATATTCATTACTGATGAATACACTTTTTGAAATTTTTTCACCATCCCATACACTATTGTCACAGTTCCGCAACATTAGCGGCTTTATCACGACTCCAATAAGTATGTGCTTGTTCTCTCTACTGTTATACCCGTTGCAAAAATAAATAAACATCCGCTTTGTAAAATAAACTTTTTCTCATTTAGGAAGTTACTAACTGAAAATAAATTACTTTCTACACTTATATAGTACGTCTCAGGATGGGCAAAGGTTTCACATTAAATCAAATTAAATCAAAAAAGTACAGAAACTTAAAAATATTTTCTGAACTTTTCTTTATTATGGTTTGTAATTGACGCCTTGAGAATACTTATTACCGGCATTCCAGAGCAAATACTCGTTAATTCCGTTATCTTTCAGTCCTTTTATTTGTGCTTCAACTTCTGTTTTCCCGTACTTCAAATAATTCCCTGAACCTAGCCATGGTGCACTGAAGTCTTGAAGCCACGGGCGAGAGATGGGCTGATTTTCAAGTTCAGCCAGTTTAGTGTTTTCAAGTTTTGCGTATTCTGAAACAAGTTTATACGGTTCGAGGTCCGGTTTCTTAATTCCAAAATATGACGTCCAATGACTTGGGTAAATCATTGCTGAGATCACATCTACGTTTTCAGCTATCTTCCCGAAGTTCTGACCGATGCCAGGCGCTTCTGGAAGCGTTGCTGCGTACCCGAAAATGTCCACGGATACTTTGGCTCCATAAGGCTCCAATTGCTCCTGAGCGTAAGCTACGAATTCTGTAATCGCTTCAACCCGACGTTGTATCGGATCCAGCTCTGACTCTGCATAGGATTCATACGTATACTTCAGTGTATCATGCCGGTTTTCAAAACCTTCAGGAAAACGGACATAATCGAACTGAATTTCTTGGAAGCCCATTTTGGCAGCTTCAATCGCAATATTGACGTTGTGATCCCATACTTCTTTCATAAAAGGATTGACAAATGATTCTCCCCTTCCATTTTTCCACACGCTTTCACCATCCATGAATGAAAGCTCAGGACGTTTTTCCGCAAGGACGCTATCCTTAAATACAACAATGCGGGCGATGGGATAAATTTTCTTTTCTTCTAGTGTTTTTAACAGCTCTTGTGGGTCTTTTATATACGGTTTCCCGATATTCAATGCTTTCAGTGACGAATCATCTGCCGGTTTATATGTAATGTTTCCAAAATCATCTTTAATATCAATGACCATGGCATTCAAATCTGTCTTATCCAGCAAGTCTGTAAGATAATTAAAGCGTTCTCCGCCTGCTGAGTGCCCTGTAACGTAAACACCCCGAACTGCATCCGGGTACTCAAATGTTAGCCCTGAATCAAAACGAAACAATCCCGAGCTTGCAATAGAAGTCTCATCAATTGCTTTAAATCCATATGTACGTTCTGCAAAGTCTTCCAGTTTTTTCATTTCTCCAGCATCGGACACAGTCGGAAATGCCAGTGCAGCAGTGAGCAGCATAGCCGGCAACAACTTCATTAATTTCATAACCGTCGCACCGTCCTCTCTATTCGATCATTCTATCAAATCAGATAGATTAATAATAGCGAAACATGCAAAAAAACCGATTTTCTTGTCGAAAATCGGCCCAATTTAATCTATTTGTTATTTACTTTTTAAATGATTCGAATTCACGCTGTGAACAAAGAACAAAGTGTCCTGCTGTCACTTCGCGCATTGTTACTTCTTCGTCCTCACGATAATTATGCGACTTTGGGTCATAGCTTTTGCGTATACGGTTTCGCTCATAATCTGGATCCGGTAATGGAATCGCAGATAACAACGATTGTGTATAAGGGTGTAAAGGTGCAGTATATAACGTTTCTGCAGGTCCTATTTCAACCAGTTTACCGAAGTGCATAACGCCAATCCGATCAGAGATATATTTCACCATCGACAAATCATGTGCGATAAATAAATAAGTCAATCCTTTTTCTTCTTGAAGCTCTTTCAATAAGTTTACTACTTGCGCCTGAATGGATACATCCAATGCTGAAATCGGCTCATCGGCAATGATAAATTCCGGTTCAACAGCAAGTGCGCGTGCAATACCTAAGCGCTGACGCTGCCCGCCTGAAAACTCATGCGGGTAACGGTTTGCGTGCTCACGGTTCAGACCAACCGTTTCAAGCAACTCGTGGACACGAGCAGTTCGCTCCTTCGCATTTTTCACAAGGCCATGGATATCCAGTCCCTCAGCGATAATATCAAGTACTTTCATTCGAGGATTTAGCGATGCATAGGGATCCTGGAAAATCATCTGCATTTTCCGGTTAAAGGATTTCAATTCTTTTTTCGACTTTTTCGCATGCACATCGATGCCATTATAGATGACTTCCCCACCTGTCGCATCGTAAAGACGAATGATTGTTCGGCCAGTCGTTGATTTACCACAACCCGATTCACCGACTATACCAAGTGTTTCACCTTTATAGATATCAAATGTTACATCGTCAACAGCACGTACTTCATTTTTTTTACCAACATTGAAATACTGCTTCAAGTTTTTGATTTCAAGTAATTTTTCAGCCATTATCGAACACCTCCTGCGTTGCCTTCATAATACCGGCTGCCAGGGAACTTTTTCATACGCTCTACGACCGCTGCCGGAGGATCCACATGAGGCGCATCCGGATGGAGCAGCCACGTTGCCGCATAATGTGTTTCACTCACTTTAAATAATGGAGGAACTTGTTCCAGATCAATTTTCAGTGCATATTCACTACGGAGTGCAAATGCATCTCCTTTTGGCGGACTCAACAAATCCGGTGGCGTTCCAGGTATCGCATACAATTTTTCATCAGATGCGTCCATTGACGGCATAGAACTTAAAAGCCCCCATGTATAAGGATGTTGCGGGTTATAGAAGATTTCATCAACTGTCCCCACTTCTACAATCTGACCGCCGTACATAACCGCTACACGATCTGCCACGTTTGCAACAACACCAAGATCATGTGTAATGAAGATAATAGATGTATCTATTTTCTTTTGTAAATCTTTCATCAATTCCAAGATTTGTCCTTGGATTGTTACGTCAAGTGCAGTCGTCGGTTCATCTGCAATTAAGAGCTTTGGATTACATGCCAACGCTATGGCAATAACAATACGTTGACGTTGCCCACCTGAAAATTGATGCGGATATTGCTTTATGCGTAATTCGGGTTGTGGCATACCAACAAGTCCAAGTAATTCAATAGATTTTTTTTGTGCTTCTGTTTTGCTTAGTTTTTGATGCTTTAATATAGGTTCCATAATTTGTTTGCCAATTGGCATCGTTGGATTAAGAGAAGTCATCGGATCCTGGAAGATCATCGAAATGTCTTTTCCACGCACTTTTTGCATTTCTTTTTCAGTGAGTTTAAGCAGATCTTTTCCTTCGAATAAAATCTCGCCATTTTTGAACTCACTACTAGATTCCGGAAGAAGACGCATGATGGATTTTGTCGTTACCGATTTACCCGAACCCGACTCTCCTACAATTGCAAGCGTCTCTCCTTTAAACACTTCAAAATCTACTCCGCGTATTGCTTTCACTTCACCTGCAAATGTATGGAAGGAAAGCTCAAGGTTTTTCACTTCAATTATTTTTTCCATTTCACTTTCCTCCTTTAGTCTTTCATTTTCGGATCGAGTGCATCACGCAATCCGTCTCCTATTAGGTTGAATGCAATCATTAGAAGACTGATTATTAGTGCTGGGAAGAACAACATATGCGGTTGATATTCAAGGAATTTATAGCCATCATTGATAAGTGTCCCAAGGGACGCTGCCGGCGGTTGAAGACCGAGCCCAATAAAGCTTAAAAATGCTTCGAAGAATATCGCTGTCGGAATCGTGAACATCATGTTAATGATAATAATTGACATGATATTTGGCAGGATATGCTTTCCGATAATACGTTTATCGCTCGCACCAAGTGTTTTAGCTGCAAGTACAAATTCTTGGTTTTTAAATTTCAGCACTTGTCCCCGTACAATACGCGACATACCAATCCAACCGGTTATGGATATCGCAATAATAATCGCCCATATTCCTGGATCCATAACCATTAACATAAGAATGACAATGACAAGCGTCGGAATTCCAATTAGGACCTCCACAATTCGTTGCATGATGTCATCTGTCCGGCCTCCGTAATACCCGGAGATTCCTCCATAGATTACACCGATCACCACATCAATGACCGCTGCAACTAACGCAATGTAAAGTGAGATTTGAGTACCTTTCCATAGACGGGAAAATAAGTCACGGCCAAGACTATCTGTTCCAAACCAGTAATATCCCTCTACTTTTTTCACTTTATAAAGATCAATCGTTTTTGAACCCATTTTACCGTGACCGTCAAAAATCCCTAACTTTTCAAGCCCCGGAACTTTTGGCGGCAAGTTTGCATGTGAAACTTTTACATCTTCTGGGTCATAATCAACCATATAGGGTCCTGCAAACGCCATAATCACGATGAATAGCAAAATGAACGCACTGACAATTGCTGCCTTGTTTTTACGAATCCGAAGCCAAGCATCTTGCCAGAAACTTAAGCTAGGTTTTGAAATTTTTTCGGCATGTGAACTGTCAATTGTGATTCGTTCAAATGAGCCTTTTGGCAATTTCTCTAAGTTGTTGGGCATTACTTGTCACCTCCGGACAAACGAATACGTGGGTCGATAATCCCGTAAAGAATATCCACAATCAAAATAATAACAATAAGGAATACTGAGAAGAACATTGTCGTACCCATAATGACAGAGAAGTCATTCGAGTTAATGGATTTGACGAATTGTTCACCGATACCAGGAATTGCAAATATTTGCTCTACGACAAGTGAACCCGTCAACAAACCTGCAGCAACCGGTCCCAATACTGTTACTAGTGGGATAAGTGCATTTCGGAATGCATGTTTGAAAGCGATTTCAAACCAGTTAGCACCTTTAGCTTTTGCAAGCATGATATAGTCTGAACCTAATACTTCAATCATTTCCGTTCGGATAAATCTGGCAGATATCGCTATCGGTCCCATTGCCAAGGCGATTGAAGGAAGGATACTGGACGTCCAGCCATTCCATAACCCGACCGGAAGCACTTCCCAATAGACTGTAAATACATATTGGAGCAGTGCAGCAAAGACAAAGGATGGTATTGAAATACCAAGAATCGCCACGATTGTACTTCCATAATCCCATACCGTATTCTGTTTCAGTGCTGCAATCATCCCCAAAATAATTCCGATTATTGTCCCAAAAACAATTGCTTGGGCACCGAGAATGGCTGAGTACTTCAATTTCTTCAAAATAAGTGTCGATACATCAGCGTTTTTATACTGGAATGATACACCAAAATCGCCTTTCGCCAGATTGCCCATATAGCGAACATATTGAACAGGTATCGGATCATTCAGTCCATATTTTTCATAGACAACTTCTCGTTGTTCTTCGTTTAATTTTGCTGCGGATGCAAGCGGGGATCCTGGAAGCATCTTCATAAGAATGAAAGTAAATGAAGCAATTAGAAAGAGTGATAGAAACATGTATACTACACGTTTAGTAATGTATTTTGTCATCTTTGCACCTCCTGCAAGTTTCAGTAAGTAGAATACAACAAATTTTTAGATAGTTCTCTCCTATTTAAAAAGAGAGTACATGGTGAATAAACACCATATACTCCCCTCCTATGAGATTTTCTTCCTTGTTAGCTTTTAATTATTTACCTTCGATGTAAGTCCATTTATAGCTATAGTCTCCACCGAATGGGTGTGTAGCAAGTCCTTTAACATAAGGTTTCATAAGTGCCATTCTACCACGTTGGTAAGTCGGCCCGATTGCAGAGTCATCTTCGAGAAGAATTTTCTCAGCTTTTGCAAAAGCTTCCCAACGAGCTACAGGATCAGTTGCAAGTTCGTTTTTCGTAGACTCGATAATTGCGTCGAGTTCTGGGTTAGAATAATTCATTTTGTTTTGTGGGCTATCAGTTGTGAACAATTCCATGAACGAAATTGGATCTTGGAAGTCAGGTCCCCAACCAGCTGATACGATGTCGAAGTCACTGTTATCATCAAGTTCAAGTCGAACAGCGAAAGGAACGCTTTTCAGTTTAATTGTTAGACCTGGAAGGTTTCTTTCAAGTTCAGATTTGAACCATTCTTGTTGTTTCTTAGCATTTTCAGTATCGTCACCTAAAAACTCAATTTCTAATTTGTCAGTACCAAGTTCTGCTAAACCTTTTTCCCAATGTGCTTTTGCTTCTTCAACGTTATACACGTTAAATGAGTCACTATACGTACGGTAATCTTTTCCGTCTTCATCGAATGTGAAGTTTTCTGCAACTAAGAAGTTAGCTGGAATAGATCCGTTTGCAAGAACTGCATCAGTCAATTCTTCTTTGTTGAATGCTTTACTAAGAGCTTTACGAATTTCAAGATTAGCTAGTGGTGTTTCTTTACCATTACGTTTTTGGTTATATTTCATGTACCACATGCTTGTTTCAAGTTCGTCTACTAGATCAGCGTCTTCAGCATATTGCATTGCATATTCTGCAGAAAGTAATACACGGTCTTTTTGACCTTTTTCATATAGTTTTACGCCAGTTGCAGATTCTTTAACAACGTCAACGTTAATTTCAGCAAGTTTTACAGTATCTTTATCCCAATACTTTTCGTTTTTCTCATATTTCCAGCCGCCTGTACCGTCCCAATCTTTCATTACGAATGGGCCATTGTAAATCATAGCATCTGAAGTAGTTGCATATTTGTCACCTTGTGATGCAACGTATTCTTCATTAAGTGGATAGAATGTTCCGAAAGTCATAAGCGATAAGAAGTATGGAACCGGGCGAACAAGTTCAACAACAAGTGTCTTGTCGTCTGTCGCTGTAATTCCTAGATCCGAAAGTTCTGCTTCTTTTTTACCGATTTCTGTTGCACCTTTTACCATACCGTCCATCATGTAAGGACCATAAGGTGAAGCTGTAGCAGGATCGATTGCACGTTGCCATGCATAAACGAAGTCATGTGCAGTTACCGGTGTACCATTTGACCACTCTGCATCACGTAGTTTAAATGTATATGTCAATCCGTCTTCACTAACCTCAGCTTCACTTTCAGCCATTGCTGGTACGGGAAGACTGTTTTCGTCTAATCGATAGAGACCTTCCATTACGTTGTTAAGAACGTTAAAGCCTACAGCATCTTCAACTAAAGATGAGTCGACAGATGGAATTTCTGCTGATTCGATCAAGTTAAGGACTTGTTCGTTGTCTCCCCCAGTTTCTTCTGTAGTTCCTTTGTCTTTATCCTTACCTGTGTCTTTACTAGTATCCTCTTCCTTAGCACCGCACGCCGCTAGGAATACGCTTAGTACAAGCATGAGGCTAATTAGCCACATAAACTTTGGATTTTTCAAAATTAACTCCCCCTATAAGTTGTCTGAAAACTTGGTACAACTCTAATTATACATCTTCATTTTCCGTTGTACAGAGTTTTTTTACTTTTCAAAGTGTACTGTTACAGTTACTATTCTAAGAAATCGATTATATCAAGGATAATAACGATTATTTAGTTTTTATTTTTTTTTTTAGCTACTAGAGTTTTGATTTTTTTCTGGTAATACCTTACTATTACTAAGAAACGAGGTGTTTCTATGAAGAAAACAATACTGAATTTTTTGATTGCTCATTTAATTATATCGCTAATAATGTTTTTGCATTATAAACAATTTTCAATATTGTCGTATATTAATTCTTCTTTTATTGTGGGTGGCACAGTTACATTTATCGGTTTAATCTATTATGTATTTTCAACCGGTTTCTTTGATTTTTTCACTGTAAGTATGCGCAAAGTGTTAACACCTAAACGGCGAATGGACGATGTCATGTCGATGCGAAAGCCTTCAGAAGTTTTTTCTGGGTCTTTTTCACCCCTTTTAGGCAGTGGTGTACTTGTGTTAGCAATGTCAGCTATTGCCCTCACAATTTTTTACTTATAACCTCTTTGCCTATTGCATTCCGTTCGAAAAGACTGTATAATCTGAGAAACATTTGAGTGAACGGCAATGACGGAAAAAGTATTTCTACTTTGGTCTTCTAGAGAGCCTGTGGATGGTGCAAACAGGCAGACTGAGCAGAAAGAATGGGATCCCGAGCCTGGCAGGTGAACGTATAAGTGGTTGTTAGTGTGTAAAACAACCATTGGAGTATCCTGTCACGTCCCCCGCGTTAAGGGAATCTAGAGTGGCCTTCGGGCAATTCGGGTGGTACCACGGTTGAAAAAACATCAGTCGTCCCTTTTTTACGGGGACGGCTGATGTTTTTTTGCGTCTACAGGGATGTAGGCTTGTAACCATTACGGCTTTTTCATCATTTACTTATGTCGTGCTGGCTAAGTATTTTATCTATCAAACAGGAGGAGATTTAAAGATGAAAACAATTTTTTCAGGCGTACAGCCAACAGGAACAGTGACACTTGGCAACTATATCGGTGCGTTCCGTCAGTTTACAGAGTTGCAAAATGACTATGAATGCGTATTTTGCATAGTTGACCAGCATGCGATTACCGTTCAGCAAGATCCTGCGGAATTGGCAAAAACAATCCGTTCTCTCGCTGCAATCTATATCGCAAGCGGAATCGATCCAGAAAAAGCAGTGTTATTCATTCAATCGGAGGTTCCTGCACATGCACAAGCAGGCTGGATGATGCAGTGTATTTCGTATATCGGAGAACTGGAACGGATGACGCAGTTCAAGGATAAATCGGAAGGCCAAGAAGGCGTTTCATCCGCTCTTCTAACCTATCCGCCGTTAATGGCTGCTGACATTTTACTTTACAACACGGATATCGTACCGGTTGGCGATGATCAAAAGCAGCATCTTGAATTGACGCGTGATTTAGCAG
Organism: Sporosarcina psychrophila; assembly: GCA_020742515.1. Classification (GTDB taxonomy): domain Bacteria; phylum Bacillota; class Bacilli; order Bacillales_A; family Planococcaceae; genus Sporosarcina; species Sporosarcina psychrophila_B. The sequence goes on along the minus strand of DYWT01000157.1, from coordinate 6,430 downwards.
TACGCTTCAATAAAAGATTTGGTGAAATCTTAACCATTCCGGAAGTCCGGATTCCAAAGAATGGCGCACGCATTAAATCACTTCAGGATCCATTGAAAAAAATGAGTAAATCTGATCCAAATAAAAAAGGAACTATTTCACTACTTGATACACCTAAAGAAATTGAAAAGAAAATTAAGAGCGCAGTGACTGATTCGGAAGGCGTTGTGAAATTCGATACGGAAAACAAGCCTGGTGTATCGAATTTATTGACGATTGAATCAGCACTCAGCGGTGTCTCTATCGAAGATCTTGTTGCTAAATATGACGGACTTGGATACGGTGCATTTAAGGCTGGCGTGGCAGCAGCCGTCATTAGTCATCTATCACCAATCCAAGAAAAGTATTATGAACTTCTTGATTCGCCTGTCCTAGATGAAATTCTAGACAATGGTGCGAAGAAAGCAAATGCGATTGCCACCGTCACTCTCGGGAAGATGGAAACCGCGATGGGACTCGGACGTAAACGGTAAGAATTAACATGATAACGGATATGATGAAAAGTGTGAAATCCGCTGAACTGACTATGAATTGAAAGATTTGATACCAGTCATATCCGAGAGATGTGTAATTAAAGTAGAAAATCATCTGAGAAACAGTGATAACTATAAGTCCGTAACTGATTAGAAATAATAATAGGCGAGTCATTATGCATCGTCCTTTTGATTTTCTTTGATTATATGACTGCATGGCCCTCTTTTAGACGAAGGGGGCTTTTTAAATTGTGAAACTCTCGAGTCTGTTGATGAAAATGTGAGCCCAGCCCGCAAAACTGTCACTACAAAACAAAAAACGTCCCAGTAAACTGAGACGTCTTCCTACCAAAACCTTATATTTTCTTAAATACGAGTGAGGCGTTATGTCCGCCGAAACCGAGTGAGTTGCTCATTGCGTACGTAATATCTACTTTACGTGCCCCTTCTGTTACATAGTCGAGGTCACATTCCGGGTCTGCATTGACATAATTCATCGTCGGTGGCAGGATACCTTCTTGAAGTGCTTTCACCGTGAAGATTGCTTCAATTCCGCCTGCAGCGCCGAGCAGATGGCCTGTCATCGATTTTGTTGAACTCATCGCGAGTTTGTATGCGTGCTCGCCGAAAACTGTTTTTGCTGCCATCGTTTCGAACAAATCATTATACGCAGTGCTTGTCCCATGCGCATTGATGTAGTCGATTTTGTCCGGGGAAATCCCACTTTGTTCGATCGCTTCTTGCATTGCGCGCGCGCCGCCTTCGCCTCCAGGAGCTGGAGCCGTAATATGATGTGCATCACCTGTCGAACCATAACCAACCAGTTCAGCATAAATTTTTGCACCACGTGCAATTGCGTGTTCATACTCTTCCAGAATTAAGATTCCTGCACCTTCTCCTATTACAAAGCCATCACGTTCTTTATCGAAGGGGCGTGATGCCGTTGCAGGGTCCGGATTCAAAGATAAAGCTGTATTTGCACAAAAACCGGCAACTGACATCGTTGTGATTGGTGCTTCAGCGCCGCCAGTAATCATGACATCCGCTTCACCGCGGCGGATAACTTCAAACGCATCGCCAATCGAATTCGTGCCTGAAGCGCAAGCCGTTACTGTACACGAGTTGATGCCTTTTGCCCCGTGATAAATCGAAACTTGCCCTGCCGCCATATCTGGAATCATCATGGGTACAAAAAATGGGCTGACGCGGCGATAGCCTTTCTCTTGGAATGTCAGGAATTGTTGTTCATGTGTTTCCATACCGCCGATTCCGGATCCAATCCAAACACCCGTGCGAAGCGCTAAATCGCCTTCAAGTTCAAGATTTGCATCCTTCATAGCCATGATCGAAGAAGCCAGCGCATAATGGGTGAATCGATCCATTTTGCGCGCATCTTTCCGCGAAATGTATTCTTCTATATCAAAGTCCTTCACTTCTGCCGCTACTTTTACAGGAAACTGTTCACTGTCAAGTCTTGTCAGTGGTCCAATGCCAGATTTCCCCTCCAATACCGAGTTCCACGACTCTTCCGCCGAATTTCCGACTGGAGAAACAGCACCGATTCCAGTAACTACTACACGTTTTTTATCCATATGCCAAAACTTCCCTTCTATATAGACTGATTCTATTGCTTACAATTTATACGTTCATTCAAGGCATGTTCTGTTTATCTTCCCCACTTGATGCATAAAGCGCCCCAAGTGAGTCCTCCGCCAAATCCAACTAACACAATGACATCATCATCTTTCACTTTGCCTTCAGCTAAATCATCGACAAGTGAAATTGGAATGGACGCAGCGGATGTATTGCCGTATTTATGGATTGTCTTAGACATTTTTTCAACAGGTAAACCAAGTCGTTGCCGAGAGGCTTCCATAATTCTTATATTCGCTTGATGGGGAATGAGGAAATCGACATCCTCCTTCATCAGGCCAGCTTTTTTAATAACACTTTCAGCTGATTCACCCATTTGGCGGACTGCAAATTTGAATACTTCGCGACCGTTCATAACGAGTTTTTCATCCTGATAAAGATGTTTGCCACCGCTGCCATCTGCACCAAGTTCAAACGAGAGGATTCCTCGCCCTTCGCTCACTTTTCCTACAATTGCGGCACCCGCCCCATCTCCAAATAGAATGGCGGTATTGCGGTCTTCCCAGTTGGTGATTTTCGATAATTTTTCAACACCCACAACGAGTACATAATCATATGTGCCCGATTCAATGAATTGTTTTGCTGTCACGATGCCGTACATGAATCCTGCACATGCCGCCGAAATATCCATTGCTGCTGCATGAGTTGCGCCTAATTGTTGTTGGAGCATTGACGATACTGATGGGAAAGGCCGATCAGGTGTCACTGTAGCTACAAGAATTAGCCCGATTTCCTCCGGCTTGATTCCCGCATTGCTAATCGCATCTTTTGCCGCACTGTATGCCATATGGGAAGTGTCGGTTGAATCATCCGCAATTCGTCTCTCTTCGATGCCTGTCATTGTACGGATCCATTCATCCGATGTATCTAAACGCTTTTCCAGATCTGCGTTCGTCAAAACTTGAGACGGTACGTATTTACCCATGCCGATAAGACCAGCATTCATTCCGCATTCCCCGTTTCTTTATCATCTATTATTAGTACCTGCTCTTAATCATAAAAGAATTAGGCATATTTTTCAACCCACTGACACTTTTTCGCCAAATAAAGTTCGCATTGTTTGTAAATTAGTTTCTCGAATGTAGCCGCTGTGATATGATGAAATATGAAATAGTATTGTAGAGGTGAATTCGATGAGATACGTAATGACATTTTTCTGGTCTTTCTGTTTAATAACAATGCTGAACTATGTAGCTGGATCTATCGCTGACGTGCCGTTTGACTTCATGCCAGGTGCAATTGTTTCAGTAGTTGTCTCTGTTATCGTTATCATTTTGGGTGAATCTTTCCCAGAAGGCGAAGTTTCAGATCATTAATCAATAAAAAACCATTTCCCTCGCCGGAAATGGTTTTTTTATTTTTCTATATATAGGGGGCACTTAACAAAGGGGAAATTAGTAAGTACACAAATTGAAAGAAAGACTTCCTCCAACAACGCTCCGGCCCTTCGTGGATGCCTATTCTATAGATGGAATGCATACGAGAACCATCAAACAATCGCATAGCAAGAATTTATGTGCAATTCTTTAGTATGTTTTATATATCATTTTTTACAATCCCTTATGAAATAATCGTTTTATATCAGTATACATGCAAGAAGACTTTACTTTTAAACAAAAAGCCGTATGGATCATATTATCCACACGGCATTGCTTATAATTTAGTCACTTTTAGTTTTCCATCTTCCATAGCTAAAGATAACTTTCCGTTCTGTTCCAGATCACCTTTAATAACTTCTTTTGCCACAATCGTTTCAACATGTCTTTGGATAAAGCGTTTCAATGGACGTGCTCCGAAATCAGCATCTGTCCCTTCATTGACAATCCAATCGAGCACGTCTTCACTGTAGTCCATTGTGATCTCTTGCTGGCTTAATCGTTTAATAAGGTCTTCAATCATTTTCCGTGCGATCAAACGGAATGATTCTCCTGTAAGTGAATGGAAAATAATGATGTCGTCCATCCGGTTCAGCAGCTCCGGTTTGAAATGATTCTTTAATTCCGCCATGACAAGATCCTCTGCAGCATGGTTTTCAGTATCATCCAATCCATGCAGCAAGTAAGCCGATCCAATATTCGAAGTCATGATGACAACAGTATTCGTAAAGTTGACAATCCTGCCTTGGCTGTCTGTAATCCGGCCATCATCCAGCACTTGCAGCAAGATATTTGCGACGTCCGGATGCGCTTTTTCAATTTCATCTAACAGAACGACTGAATATGGATTGCGACGCACTGCTTCCGTCAACTGGCCGCCTTCCTCATATCCGATGTAGCCTGGAGGTGCTCCGACAAGCCTTGATATACTATGTTTCTCCATATATTCCGACATGTCAATGCGGATGAAATGGTCTTCCGAGTCAAACAGTGTCGCAGCAAGCGTTTTCGCAAGTTCTGTCTTCCCAACGCCCGTTGGTCCTAAAAATAGGAATGAGCCGATCGGTTTGTCGGGATCTTTAATACCTGCTCGGGCGCGCCACACGGCTTCCGTCACAAGTTGGACAGCATCATCTTGACCGATGACACGCTCCTCAAGCGTTTCACGTAGACGCAATAATTTCTCCCTCTCGCCTTCAACAAGTTTCGTTACGGGGATCCCTGTCCAGCGCGCAACGATCATCGCAATTTCTTCTTCTGTCACTTCTTCACGGAGCAGTCGATTTTCCTGACCGTCCACAAGTGCAGCTTCAAGTTCATGCAACTCGTCCTCAAGCGTCGGGATTTTTCCATACTTGAGTTCCGCGGCTTTGTTCAAGTCAAAACGGTTTTCAGCTTCTTCCAGTTCACGCCGGAAGCGATCCAATTTTTCTCGCTTATCCTGGATTCCACGCAACGTTTCTTTTTCAGAATCCCACTGCTCACGCATACCCGCGGAAGATTCTTTCAACTCTTTCAGTTCATCCCGCAACACTTCAAGACGATTTTTACTGACAGTGTCTTTTTCTTTGCGCAAAGCCTGCTCTTCGATTTCAAGTTGCATAATCCGGCGGGTCACTGCATCCAGCTCAGATGGCATCGAATCGATTTCCGTCCGGATCATTGCACTCGCTTCGTCTATTAAGTCGATTGCTTTGTCCGGCAAGAAACGTTCGGTCAAGTACCGATCAGACAAAGCTGCCGCCGCGACAATCGCACGGTCATGAATCCGTACCCCATGATGAAGCTCGTACCTTTCTTTCAATCCGCGTAATATCGATACTGTATCTTCAATAGACGGTTCACGCACGAGTACTTGCTGGAAACGACGTTCAAGCGCTGGGTCCTTTTCAATATACATACGATATTCATCGAGCGTCGTTGCTCCGATACAATATAATTCACCGCGTGCAAGCATCGGTTTCAGCATGTTTCCTGCATCCATTGCGCCTTCCGTCTTTCCCGCGCCGACTATCGTATGGATTTCATCGATGAACAGTATGATTTCTCCTGCACTGTCTTTCACCTGTTTCAGAACGCCTTTCAACCTTTCTTCAAATTCTCCCCGATATTTTGCACCTGCGATTAGTGCACTCATATCCAGTTCGAAAATTTGACGATCTTTCAACCCTTCCGGCACATCGCCTTTGACGATCCGCTGTGCAAGTCCTTCAACGATCGCTGTTTTTCCGACACCCGGTTCACCAATGAGCACAGGATTATTTTTTGTTTTTCTTGATAAAATCCGGATAACGTTACGAATTTCTTCATCCCGTCCGATGACCGGATCCATTTTCCCTTTTTTCACTTCTTCTACAAGATTTCGTCCAAATTGTTCTAGAGGTGTACGTTGGTCCTCTTGTTGTCCATCCATTCTCATATATATGTCCACCTTTCTATGTTTCACTTTTGACTTTGACTATCTTTGATTAATTAGATTATAGGATTTATTTGAGTGAAAGTAAAGAAGTTTGCACCGAGAATAAGTAAGAACTTAATGATCAAAAAAACGCCAAGAGTATGCTTATCCTCTCGAAGGTTCCTATATATATGTAGAACAAATGAATACGGCATATGCGCTTTACAAAGGCTTTTGGGAGGCCACGGAAAAGCCGTAATACTTGGAGTGAATTGGAATTCCCACTAATACCGCTCCGGCTATCACGAAGTCGCGCCTTCGCTGGATGATCTTTTTGAGAAAGCGCATTTCGTTTTCGTGGATGAGGCCTACAACTTGGAGTGCCATAAATCGATCTAACGTGATCAACGAATGTCCCAATACATGAAGAATGAATCAGAATTCCAACTAATTACGCTTCGACGCTTTGTGGATGCCTCCCGCGATAAGCC
>DYWT01000156.1 GCA_020742515.1 Sporosarcina psychrophila | reverse complement strand
AACAGCAACTGTTGTCGTGAACTCTTTGTAGCTTACTGTGATTTCTGTTTTACCTGCAGCGACTGCTGTTACTTCGCCATTTTTGATGGTTGCAATTTTTTCATCCGCGGATGTGAATGTCGCTTCTGCTGTTACGTCTTTGTCTTCTTTTGTACCGTCCGCTTTTGTTGTTGATTCAGTTACGGTTAGGTTTTCTGTATCGCCTGTTTGTAGTGCTAGGTTTTCTTTATCGACAGAAACTTCGACTACACCAGCTTCTTCGCCGGTCATTTCAACTGTTTTCTGTGCAACATTTCGTGCGATATCTTGTGCAACGATTGTGACAGTACTTTCTCCAGCAAGCCCTTTTAGTGCAGCCGAGAATGTGCCGTCTTGCTCCAGTTTGATATTATTCTCTGTTTTTTCGCCGTCTTCATTGACCACGATTGCTGTGAGGCCAAGATATGTGTTGATGTCGTATTCTTTGTTGTAATGTTGTTTGACTGTTGATTTGTAATCGATGAATTTATCCTGAATCGTTCCTGTAATCGTGTTTTCTTCAGCAGTAATTGTTATTTCCGGTGCTGTCGATTTGACGAAGACAGGATTAATGATTGCGGACATTGTTTTGTACGCATTGTTCATGGAGAACAGTTCTATACCGTAGACGCCATCTTTCAGCTTGTCTTTTTTGTTCGTTTTCTTGTTTGTGTAGGTGCCGTCGAAGACGCCTGTTTTCGCTTGTGGTTTACTGGAATCCCAGAAGATATCACCAATTTCATTCCATTCGTTCGGCTCGTCCGTAAAATGCGCTGGATCAAGAACGATGATGGAAACGGATGAATTTGGTGCTTCTTTGAACTCGTATCCGAAATTGGCTTTAGATTTCGATGAGATCGCTACGTTATCCAGTCCAAATGTTTTTACATACGGATGGTCGGCTGCAACTGGCTCACTTGGAACCGGATCTAGCGGTTTTACGTCGATTGGTGTTTCACCGGCGCCGTCACCGAATAATACGTGTTCCGCTGCATTGCCAGCTGCGTCGATGTATTTTACTTTGACGCTGTTTTCTTTCGTCAATGTGCCGACATCGAATGTGAATGATCCGTCTTGCTCTAGTTTAATAGGGCCTGATGATTTCACTGTGTCGTTTTCCATTACTTCGTAAGTTGCTTTGAGTTTCGTGTTTACGTCGAATCCTAAATCATAGTTTACAAGTTCAGCTTGGTAGTCAATATATTTGTCGATGATTTTACCTGTTGCCGTTGTGCCTTGAATTTCCCCTTCGATTGTCCCCGCTTCAGATTTCACGACGATTGGACCAACATAGCCGCTAAGAATTGCCGGTTCGCCTGAAACTGTTTGTCCAGTGAAGTCAATTGTGTAAAGTCCATCAGGAATTGTTGTTTGTGGTGCACCTGATGTCCAAGGTTTGTAATTCCCTGTAACGTTGAGTGTGTATGAACCGGTCGCAAGAGAAGTGCCTGCATGTAAGTAGCCGATATAGCCGTCTCCATATTCCCCGTTTTCAGGATTCATGATATCCCAGAGTTCGATGTAGTTTGTTGTAACATCGCCTGTTAGTTTAAATGACAGTACAGCCGAGTCTTTTATCCCATCATTATTGAATGAAAGATCTGTTTCTGTGATTGCGAAATCTTCAAACGCAGTAGCCGGTGCACCGCCAAAATCCGCTGCAAATGGCAATGAAACTTCAGTGCCTCCGCCGTTAATATGGATATAACCTAGAAGTTCAGAGCCTGGTCCCGCATTTTCTTTTTTCGAAGCCGTTAATGTAACTGTCAGCAATTGTTCGCCATTCAATGTGAATGATGATTTGTCGACTGTTACTTTTGCATCTTCGAATGATTTTGTAACATCCACTGTTACATTATAATTTCCACCGTTACCTTTCATGTCTTTTACAAGGATGTCCTTGGTAACGGAAATATTACCTTCTTTGATTGATTGAGGACCGAATGTTACGGTTCCTTTAATGTTTTCGACCACTTTACCGCTTGTATCCAATACTGCCTCGTCCATTGCATATGCAAGGATTGTCGGATGTGCCGCTGCATAAGGCTGCACACGTCCAGCACCTTGGGACATGACATCGTATTTAGTCGTATTTAGAATTTTTGCACTGTTGGATAGTGCGACTTTTACGTCAAAAGCATTCCAACTTGGATTAGCTTGTTTAACTAGTGCTGCAATCCCTGCAATATGCGGTGTTGCCATGGATGTACCTGTTTTACGTGAGAAAGCTTGGTCATAATTTGCATCTGGGAAATCTGCTTTGTACATTGGGATTGTTGACATGATATTCGTTCCGGGTGCACTAACATCCGGTTTGATGTCAAAGTTTGGCGTTGACGGTCCACGAGAACTTGAATCGTTGACATCGTCTCCAATTGTTGTTGTTTTATTGAAATTGCCGAATGTTACGGTTCCTTGTCCATCTTTAAGAGCTGCACGCATTGCATCTCCGTCCGTTTGTGACAAATCGTAAGCCGGGATAAATTCAAATGCATCGCCAAGAAATGTGCCTGACGCATTGGGTGCATTTGAACCGCCTGCAAAGTTGTGGATAAGTATTGCAATTGCGCCTGCTTCCCTTGCGAATTCAATTTTGTCGACAAATGCAATGTCTCCGCGCGAAACAAGTACTACTTTCCCTTTCACGTCGAGTCCTGCATAGTCAGCTTTTGTACCCATTCCACGTACCGCCACTACTTGATAGTCTCCTGACAGTTGCGTCGCTAAGTCTGTTCCAAAAGTCGTCCCCATCAAGTTAAGGTTTTTTGATAATTGGTAGTTTCCGACTGTTACATTTACATCGCTATTAAAATGTGATTCAGGATTCGTTGTGTTACCAACTGCGATCCCAAGACGAGCCGTCGATGGTGTGCCCATCGTTCCACGATTCGGACCAGAGTTTCCTGTTGCGATAACCGAAATCGTTCCGGCCATCATCGCATTATTAATAGCAAATGATCCACCATCTGTTTCAGAGTTTGCTCCCCCACCGAGTGATAGGTTGATGACATCCATTTTTTGTTTAACAGATTCTTCAATTGCAGCAATAATACCTGACGTAGATCCGCTTCCGTAAGCGCCAAGAACCCGGTAAGCGTAAAGATCTACTTTTGGCGCAATCCCTTTAACACCATATGGATTTGCGCCGATTGCAGCAATTGTACCCGCTACGTGCGTACCATGTGATGTGTAGAATGCGCTTCCATTTGCATTAAATTCAGGCGTTCCTGCAGGTCGTTCCACAGGTGACGTTTCCGATGCATCATTATCTGCACGGGTTCTTGTATAAGTCGAGGAGTTTGGAATGAAGTTTTTCCCGCCTTTATAAATACCGGCAAAATCAGGATGATCCTTGTCGATACCAGTATCCAGTACAGCGACTTTGATCCCTTGTCCTTCTATCCCTTCAGCCCAAAGCCTTTCGATTCCGAGGAATGAAATGCTCGTGTCCATAGCCGCATCCACCGTTCCAGATGAAACTGGTGCTTCATAAGCATGCACTTCAGTGTCCGGTTCGATTAATGTAACCCCTTTAATAGTTAGTAATTCTTCAAGATCTTCAGCATTGACAGTCGCTGAAAAACCATTCAGTACAGTATCATATGCGAATTTCTCGTTGAATTTAATATTTTTAACTTGCATCTCTTTTTTCATAGCGGTCTGCTGTGTTTTTACTTTCTTTTTCACGGCAGTTGCTTCAGCCGCAGTAAATGTTCCCCCAGCTAGCTCTTTAATCCCCTGTTCAAGTGCAACTGGTTTTTCGGATAAATGAACAATTACGGCTACTTGGTCATTCCCAGTGGTCCCTTGTAGATCTTGATGTAACTGAGGACCTCCTTCTAACAGGTCTAATTGTTCAGCGATAGCCGCTTTCTGTTGCATGATGCTTTCGTTTTGGTTATTCGGCTTGAACGGTTTCGCCATTTCAGTATTTGCAGATACCGAGAACGGTGCCAGCATCGAGAGAACCATCGCGAAAGCTAAAAATGCGCTAAAAAATTTAGTGAAATTATTGCGCTTCAAATCCCATTTCCCCTTTACCCCTTTTTTCGCACTTTTTAAAATAGTGCGATACTAGCAAGTTACCACAGGAATTATGGACTTTAAATGATACAAAACGCGCATTTTAGTATAAATCTTGCATTATTTACAAAATCGTTCTAAGGGACTCCGCAAGAATTGTAGAATAGTAGTCCAGATGGTTTGTGGATAATGATGGAAATGATTCGATGGCCCTAGTGCACAATTTTCCGTGGTTCGAATGTATTCCCTAGGAGGGGACATAATTCGTCCCGGGGTGGAGGGATGCTTTTGGCCGATTACAAGCGGAAGGTAACCAATTGTATAGAGTTGATACGCGGGTGTGCTTTAAAGCGGGGGACCGATCATATATCATGATTGACCGACCATATAATCGGGTTAACCGAGCGTATCCATTGCTAGACCGCCCCTATCTTCCACGCGACCGATCATATCTGCGGGACAACCGATCATATCTCCCGCGTGACCGATCATAAAATTAATTAGAAGGTAGCTTTTGGCTAGCCAAAAGCGGATTGAAGCTAATTGAATAGAATTGATATGTAGATGTACTTTAAAGCAGTAGGACCGCTCATATATCATGATTGACCGACTATATAATTGGGTTAACCGAGCATATCCATTGCTAGACCGCCCCTATCTTCCACGTGACCGATCATATCCGCGGGACAACCGCTCATATCTCCCGCGCGACCGATCATAAATTAGTTGGAAGGTAGCTTTTGGCCAGCCAAAAGCGGATTGAAGCTAATTGAATAGAATTGATATGTAGATGTACTTTAAAGCAGGAGGACCGCTCATATATCATGATTGACCGACCATATAATCGGGTAAACCGAGCATATCCATTGCTAGAGCGCCCCTATCTTCCACGCGACCGATCATATCCGCGGGACAACCGCTCATATCCTCCGCGCA
>DYWT01000155.1 GCA_020742515.1 Sporosarcina psychrophila | reverse complement strand
ACCTAAATAAATTTAAAGAGAAAAGGGGGTCATTTAATAACAACCTCCTTTTGACTGCTCTGATAACATACTCTCCTTATATTTCATCTATATATTAATTTCCTTTATTCTATATCAATCCACTGTACACTGTATTCAATGATATCATTGATAAATAACTTGTTCCGTTTAGCAAATTCTCTTACGTTAGCTAATAGCTCAGCATCATAAGTTGTCTTATATTGAATACGATCTTTAGGCCTTGAATCTCTATCGTACGAAATAACTTCTTGTTTCAAAACCTTTTCTAGTCCACTTTCTATCAAATAATTAATATGGATTTTCTTTTCTTTAGCCACGCCCTTCAAAAAATCTAAAACAGATTTACTGATGTTTGTTCTGAATGGTGTTCTTGAACCTTGTGTATGAACTAGTTTTCCATCTATTAGTTTCCATCTTGGTAATGAACTTTTATCTTCAATACAATAAGGAGCGTCAGAATGCTGTGTCATATACACTCTTTTATAGACATGAAAGTCATCGAAAGTTGCATTTTTATAAATAATTTTGGCTAGCTTCGGAAGTTCATTTTTACCATTAACCCATAAACGGTAAATAATATTACCCGTTTGTCCTTTTATGAATGTAATCTTAGTTTTCAATCCCCATGAGTGAAAAACAGCTAAAAGTCCTTCCGTAAAATCCAAGCTGCCAGATGTAATGTGCATCTGGTAACCTTCTTTTCCCACCCAACCATCGCCATCAATAACGCCCCTAACAAAAGAAGATAGGAATTCTCCAGGGATATTGGGAAAAGGAACTGTCAACGATTTATTAGCAACAATCCCCAAAGCTTCAAGATCCATTTTAATTTTTTTAGAATTAACGATTAAAGTCGGGGTCGATCTTGTCGAGCCTATAGGTGCCAGTACATAGTCAGCTTCCATGTATTTTGCAATCAATTTAAGAATACGTTCATCTTTTTGTGAAAAGTAAATGCTATGATACTGTTTATTAACATGTCCATCTGTCACGAATAACCCAAGTACCCAGGCCATTTCGTGTGTCCACACTTTGAAAAAGTCTTCATTCACTTTGTTTTTCCTAGGCTGACCTGAGTATTGTTCCCTGTTCATTGGTATCTCATGTTTATATAGCACATTCCTAATTGCACGATCAGACAGGCCAATGATTGGTTGCATTTCCTTAAATGACATGCCACTCTTGTACATGTTAATAATGGCTTCGTCTGTCATACCTGGGTTTCTAGGCATATCCTTTACTCCCTTCTTCGTATTAGATCTGCACGCTCATTACGTGAACCAAAGTTCTTTTTTGTTTTCATGCTAAATTTTTGTTGTATAAAAATGCTCAAATACAGACATGGAAACATATGTTCTGATACCTTAAATATATACCATTATTTACAATTTACCAAGTGAAAAGTCTATATTTCGGTTCCTCAACAACAAAATATACGTTTTTATATCATCATTTCTATTTCTCGTCTGCGAACAAACGTTTGTGATTGGAGAATTTGGCATTTCAGGGTTAAAATCAAGTGTATCTACTATCAAAGTAATGGTTTTTTTGGTTTCTTCATAAATAAGCAGTAGCGAAGACGAATTAGTTAGTCTTCGCTACTGCTTATTTAATCAATGATAACTCCTTGTAGGACCCCATCCTTTACCTGGCTCATTGGCGAGAGGCATTCCTTAGCGCTATAGCGGATTCATTGAAGTTCTATATTTCAAAATATAGAGTTGGATTTAGGTCTGTCTGATTCCCTAAGAATATACGGAACTGTGGTTTTATGCATTACCAATCCTTCAAAGCCTTCTGTCAAATGTATGTATTTTTCAGCGGTTTTGGGTCTCATCCAAGTAATTTCTTCAATTTCTTCTGGTAATGAAATAGTTATTTCTCCGCCAATTATTTTGCCGCTAAAAGTAAAGAAGATGGCGTGATGTCCTCTTTCCACGAAAAAGGCTTCACTCACCGTAAATATACCGTCTATTTCTACTTCTAATCCGGTTTCTTCTTTAACTTCACGAATAGCAGCTTCTTCAAGTGTTTCACCCTTCTCTACCGCTCCCCCTGGGAGTGTATAGTAAGAAGGCCCTTTTGCCTTGTTTTTGACCATTAAAATATTCTTTTCATGTTCATCAAATAGAAGTACATAGGCAACATCCACTCTTTTCATCTATTCTAACCCCCTTTTTTAGTATCCAGACAATCTTTGGGTATCCATCCTACTTCCCCATTCGCTTTTTTCACAAGACTATATCCCGCACATTTATTATCAACAACCCTAACCTTTTCGGCTTGTGTTACAGACAGGAAGGTCGTACTAAGATCACTTTTTGATCGTGCTTGTCCTTCCTCAATTATTAGATATTCATTCTTAATCCATTGCTGTAAACCGAGTTTTCTATTTTCGCAAAGTGTAAAGTATTCCTCCTGTTTTATTATTTTCATTTCATAATTTGGATATGTCACGGTGCCGATTCTGTTGGCTAGATCTATATAGTCTTTTTGAACCACTATTTCTTCTACTAAATCATCAACATAGGTAAATGAATATGTATCATTTTCGACGAGTAAGGCATTCAGTTGTCCGTCTTTTTTAATTTGATTTCCGCCATCCAACGCAATGACTTTTTTATCTAAGTCAATTAGCGGGTTATTTGAACTGACCTGGTTTGACCGATAATTAACGACTGGCCAGTGACCTACAATAACCGTTTTATTTGCTTGATGTTCATTTTCATAAAATGCGGGTGCAGATAATGCAAATGTTTCTTCTGTCCGCTGCCAATTTTCGATGTTTTCAATTCCCGCATGAACGATTATAAACTCATCTGTTTCATAAGCGATAGGCAATGATTCTAGCCATTCTATTTCACTATGAAAATACTGCCGGTAAAACTGAGCTAATTCTTGTAAGGAGAAATCATCAGGTGATTTACCGTGCATCGATAGCATTTCATTTAAAATCGAGTTCTTTTGTTTGTTCATGTATGAAATGATTCCCTCAACCCCATTAAAAATAGGACGATACAGCACATCACAATTCCCTTTTGTTACATAGACAGTACTTGATTTCATGGATAGATTCCGTATGTAATTGACCACTTCTATACTTTTTGGTCCTTTTTCACATAGATCCCCATTGATAAATAGATAATCTTCTTCTGTATAATTCACTTTCCTTAATAGCTTTTTAAATAGCATTAGATTTGCATGTATATCTGAAATGATAATAGATCTTTTTGTTTTATCTAATTGCAGTCGCCGAACTTCGATCATTCCCTCACCCCTGTAGTAATCATAACATTTCACAAGTTGACAGTAAATTGGTTCAATAAGACTGCAAGTTCATTTAACTTTAGTCTCATAACCTGCCATACGATACTGAAGATCAGACCTCTGCTAGCTCTATTAGAATTAAGGCCTGTCCTTTCGGTATAAATGAATCAATAAAGAAAAAGCAGCATTGCCTGTTTGGCAACACTGCTTCGTTTATAAGATGCTTATACGTCATTCAAGGGGGAGATTTAACGTTGTTCTAGTTCCTTATAAGCGAGAACCTTCAAGGCTAACAATTCCTCATCTGTTAATTTGCTTTCAATGTCATTGAACAAATGCTGTTTCTCCTCCGCCGTTAGGCCACTTTGAGCTTTTGTTTGAAGTTCTTTTAATTCACTTACATTGAACTTTTTAACCAATACTCTCACTGCTTGTTCTTTTGTTTGAAACGGTAACGTACTGCTGTCTACATTTTTACCTTCTTCAATAAATGCCTGCAATTGTGGGTCGTTCTCTATTTCTTGTTTAATACTTTCAAGTTGACCGCTATCAGTAAGTTCCACCGCCACCTGGTCCATTACTTGATCGGCGATGATTTTAGTTCCAAAATAGTAAACTGAAAATCCTATTACACCAATAACGATGACAATGCTAATTAGCACCTTCAAGAATTTCAAATAAGCACTTCCTTCCTATGTGGCATCTATTATAGAGGATACTACATTGAATTCGTCTAATGTACAAGAAGGTTCAGTGAGATTCCCATACCTCTTTCTATAAAGATTTTTTTATTACGCATATCTCTGCCGCCATTCGTCTACTTCGATTAGACTTCCGTTATTGGCATTAGTTGAATTAATGCTACATGCTCCCCTATTTTAATTTCTGCTCCTTCTATAACACGTTCTTTCATAAATAAATTGCGCATCAATACATTTTCCTGTAGTAAAAACTCAAACTTTTCAATAACGGCTTGTAGCTCAGCACCTGTATATACCGTAATATCAACATGCATGTTGATTGGTAAATCTAATTTTTTTCTATATTCTTGTATTGCGCGGATAAGTTCACGGGCCATTCCTTCTTGTATAAGTTCTTTCGTTAGCACAACATCTAATGTAACCGTGTACTCCCCATTTGTTGTTGATGAGTATCCTTCTTTAGCAACTTTTTCGATTAACACATCTTCCAGAGTTACTCTTTCTAATTCACCAGAAGATGTAACCATTTCTCCGTATCCTAACTTCGTTAACTCCATAGATTCTTCATTCGTTAATTGCTGAAGCCATGTATTCACGATATTTGATTGTTTACCGAACTTAGCACCTGCTTTTTTAAAGTCCAATTTTAGTTTTATAGAGTCGAACTGGCCTTCATCACTAATCTCGTGGAATTGTTTTACATTTAATTCATCCATGATAATGTCTTCGTATGCTTTCAAATTAATAGTTGGTGTAGCGCTTAGCACGGAAATACTCGCTAACGGCTGTTTTACTTTCATTGCAGTCGTATTCCGAATGCTTCTGCCTAATTCGACTACTTGGAGTACTGCATCCATTTCTATTTCTAATTGTGTATTGATCATGCTTTCATCATAAATCGGATAGTCAGAAAGGTGGACGCTTTCGTCAGTTAGATTGAAATATACATCTTCAGCAATGAATGGAGTTAAAGGGGCCAGCAATCGACTTGTTGTTGTCAATACCTCATGAAGCGTCTGATAAGCCGCCGCCTTGTCAGGACTCATGCCACTAGCCCAAAAACGCTCTCTGGATCGTCTCACATACCAGTTACTGACCTCTTCGACTAGTTTTGCGATTTCCCTGGCCGCATTTGTAAAATGATACTCCTCTAGATTAGCACTGACTACCTTAATGGTGCTGTGCAAACGGGATAGTATCCAATCATCTAATTTGCTTTTCTTTACCGTATGTTCAATTTTAGAATCATAACCATCTAACTTCGCATAAAGGGCGTAAAAACTATGGATATTGTCCAACGTATCGACTAATTTCGACTTTGCTTCTTGTACAATACGTTCTGAAAAACGTTTTGAGTTCCAAGGTGCACTATCTACTAGTAATGCCCATCTTAACGAATCTGCACCGTATTTTTGAATTAATTCTACCGGATCAAGTGCGTTCCCTTTACTTTTAGACATCTTTTGCCCATTTTCATCTAATATATGCCCAAGTGATAATACCCGTTTGTAAGGTGATTTCCCAGTAAATAAGGTAGATACAGCTAGTAGGCTATAAAACCAGCCTCGTGTTTGATCAATCCCTTCAATGACCACATCAGCAGGAAATTGCTTTTCGAATAGGTCCTTATTTTCGAACGGATAATGATATTGTGCAAACGGCATGGAACCACTATCGAACCAAACATCAATTACTTCAGGTGTTCTTGACATTTCTCCATCACAATTTGAACAACAAAGTTTGATTTGGTCTACATATGGTTTGTGCAAATCCACCTCTTCATTCAGTGGATGTATAGAAAGCCTTTTTAATTCTTCTATACTTTTAGGTGCGCATTCATGATCACATTCGTTACATTGCCAAACATTTAGCGGTGTTCCCCAATAGCGTTTACGACTGATATTCCAATCCACCATTTGCTCTAAAAACTTTCCGAATCTACCTTGTTTGATATGTTCTGGATGCCAAGTCACACTCTCGTTATTTTGTATGAATTGTTCTTTTAAAGCAGTTGTTTTAATAAACCAGTTTTCGTTTGCGTAATACAGGAGAGGTGAATCACAACGCCAACAATGCGGATAATTATGTTCAAATTTTTCCTTACTGAACAATAAGCCCTTCTCAGCAAGATAACGGATGATATCCACGTCGCAGTCTCTTACAAAGCGTCCTTGAAAAGCTGGCACCTCGGCAGTATAAAGTCCTTTTTCATTAACAACGTTTACAAATGAGAAGCCATTTTCTTGTATCAATTTATAATCATCTTCCCCATACGCCGGTGCGATATGAACGATACCAGTACCACTGTCCCCCGTTACATAATCTGCTGTAACAACTTTATGCCCGATTGCAATATTAACAAAATCAAAAGGGGGGTTATAAGAAATATCTTTAAATTCCGCCCCTTGGTGTACAGTTAGAATTTCATAATCCTGTTTTAAAACTGTTGCAACTAATGATTCTGCTACTATGAAGACCTCATCACCTTGTTTTGCACGAACGTAGTTCATAGTTGGGTGTACAGCTAAGGCAACATTAGCAGGTAATGTCCAAGGCGTTGTCGTCCATCCAAGAAAGTATTCATTTGCACGATCTCGAATCTTAAACTTAGCTGTTACCGTTAAATCCTTTACGATTTTGTATCCCTGTGCCACTTCATGTGAACTGAGTGAAGTTTGGCAGCTCGGGCAGTATGGAGACACCCTGTGCCCTTTATTCAGTAAACCTTTATCATGAATTGTTCCAAGGATATTCCATACGCTTTCAATATAGGAATTGTTTAACGTAACATAAGGATCCTCCATGTCTACCCAATAGCCAAGTTGTTCAGTAAACTCACGCCATTGTTTTTCATATATAAAAACACTTTCTTTACATTTTTCAATAAAAGCTTCAACACCATAATTCTCAATGTCACTCTTACCTGAAATACCTAGTTGTTTTTCGACTCCTAATTCAACAGGTAATCCGTGCGTATCCCACCCAGCTTTTCGAATGACCTGATGGCCGGTCATGGTTTTGTACCGTGCAACAACATCTTTAATGGCACGTCCTAACGCATGACCGACATGCGGTAAGCCATTTGCCGTAGGCGGTCCTTCGTAAAATACAAACGATGGATTGCCTTCCCTCATTTCGATGGACTGCCCAAAAATCCGACGTTGTCTCCATTGTTGTTGAATGCGTTGCTCACGTTGCTGTACCGTTTCTTTTTCCTTTTTCATCTGGTATCGCTCCATTCTTCGCTCATTAGTTAAAAAAGCATACAAAAAACCCGTCCCTATGAAAAGGGACGGGTTTAACCGCGATACCACCCTAATTCTATTGAAAACTTCCGTTTATCAATAGCACTTAGTCACGTACAATCATACGCGTTCCTTTTAACGGTAGACACCCGTTCAAGCTTACTGGTTTCAGCTTGATTTCTCAGAGAGGATTTTCACTAATGAACTGAACACCGGCTTTCAGCATTTACCGACTCTCTGGAGGACAGTTACAAAAACTACTTTTTCTCGTCAACGAAATTATATGCTTTTATTATGAATGATAGTAACATACATCATAATGAGTTGTCAAACTAATATGAATCCGTTCATCTACATGGCGTCCCCTCTGATCTTGTGGTGATCTATGATATAATTAAATTAGTAGATAAACTTTTTTATAGCAAAATTAAAAGGACAAGAAATATCTCGGTTCTTACATTTTAGATTATAGTTCATTTCAGCTTAGTTCTATATCTAGTAATAAATGCTTCATTCTCCGTCTCTCCAAATGCCAACATTGAGTTATATAGCTTAGTCATACTTGCTTGTAGGTTAATTCAGTCATTCGTTAACATCTACAACAAATATGTACGAGACTTCACCGTTGGACCATTTTGCGACTACTTCATATATATAGTGGCCGCTCGTTGCTGGAACTGTAAGTTCATTCCCTTCTAACATCATCTTTTTTCTTTCATAATCCCATAAATAGACGCTTACATTAGGGCTTTGTTCTATGTCCATATTTACTTTACTATTCGCATCCACAACAATTGCATTGAAGTTTTCAGTGATTTGCGCTGGAGAGGCAGCATCTGTTTGAACAGTTTGGTTTCCTGTTGTCCATTTGAAGCCCCCCGTTGCCATTTCATATCTGGTTTCATCAATCTCAACAAATCCATAGGGATAAGGTGGAAACTCATTATTTTTAAAATCAAATTTATGTAATATAAATTTCTCTTCTAAAAGTTTAATCATGAATGCGTTGGCATATGCGGGCGATGAAGTGTCAATTCCTCCATCTATCCAAACCTTAACCTCCAGACCTTCTTCATACTTTTTGATATCATCATGAGCAGGCAATGCCAGCCAAATGAAGCCTGTATCTGGATCATCCACCAAAATACGATTTCCTTCAATATCAATCCCGGTAATTATTCCTTTTATCTCAAGCCGTTCTGCAACTGCCTTTTCCTTTGCATTACAACCGACTAGTGCCAAACAGCAGATCAATAGTAAGAGTAGATAGTTCTTCATAAGAATTTATTCCCCCTTTATCTGATTTGACGGAGACTTTCAATAAAGGTTACTATTGCATGTGATCATTATATATAGCTTTCTATTGTTAGATGAGTAAGTCTCCGATAAAATTAACCTATGAGAAAAAGTGGAGGTGAGAAAAACGACTAAAAACAGAGAAAGTAGATCGTTTTTTCAATGGATTAATTTCTTTATTCCGTATGCATACACTGCTGGAATAGCGCTCATAGTAACTTGGATGGTAGGAGCATCCTTACTGATTGGAATAGCGACTATTAAAGAGGATCCAAAGGCTTTCATTCTACAAGAAAAGAACATTGAGTCTCCCACAGATTCCGCTACTGATACAGTAGGTATAGACACTTCTGTTAGCGAAAGTCCTAAAGAGGAAACTGCATTTACAATTATAGTTAAACCTTTTGTAGAATCCGATTTCAATAAAATTATCTTTCGTGGACTCTTTTTACTGTTTATTTGGATGTTTTTATTTTTAATCATACCTGTTGCATTCAAACGCCTTAAACGATTCAAGTTCTTAAACTTGGAATTTGAGGTCGATGACATAGAACAGGCTGCAATCGAAACGATTGAAATCAGCGGAACTAAAGCACAACTAATGGCATATCTAACTGGCGATGATGCTTCAGGAAGGACTTTAGGTTTTCTAAATGATTCAGCTATCGATTATAAAGAAGTACTAGAATATTTCCTTTCAGAAATTCAAGTAGGATACAAAAAAAATCCCCTGAATGCCACATTTTCATATGAAGTTTACAGTCAATCGGCACCTGAGGAACTAAAAGATCTAATCGAAGAATCTAAGGAAACTGGGGAATCAGTCGTTAGCAATAAAATCAATGAGGGGAATTTATTCAAGAAAAACTACCTTGTTTTCTATTTTTGTTACAATAATGATGAATATGTCACTGTTATAAACAGCTATACGTATCCGTTTGATA